>NZ_JANHZQ010000043.1:0-35749 GCF_041414725.1 Alteromonas sp. DY56-G5
CCCCAGAGTAGTGAGGAAAAGACCGACTAAATACCCCACAAAGAAAAATGCCAGTCAGCTTAACTGACTGGCATTAGACTAAATACCCCACAAAGAAAAATGCCAGTCAGCTTAACTGACTGGCATTAGGCCTTAGTGCCGGCTTTTTGTTGTTCGTTTCTCTCAATATATTTCGTTCAGGGTTTATGACGCTATTGCAGCCTTTTCTTGCCCCCCTTTCTTGTTAGATTCTTCTTACATCCTGTCAGCGTTAATTCATCGACATTGGTCGTAATGTGCTTTAGCAAAACCAATTCTGTTTTACAGTGGTATAAGCAACGAACAAGCTAAAAACGAAACGTACCGTTTACTATCATCAACTATAGGAAGGTGAATCGTGACGCCAAAGGTTATTTTCTTCGATATTAATGAAACACTACTAGACATGCAGGCCATAAAAACAGGCTTAGCGTCGGTGCTAAACGGCGATGAGACACTGGTAGACTTATGGTTTGCTAACCTATTGCATCACAGTTTAGTGGATGTTGCGTCTGGACAGTTTCACGATTTCATTGATATTGGAGCCGCAGCGCTTACCATGGTAGCTCACAGTAAGGATATCTCTGTTGATGAGGCTACCGCAAAAGATACCATCAAACAGCATATTACCCGATTGCCAGCGCACGACGATGTTGTTCCTACATTAAAGGCGCTTCAAAGTGCTGGTGTAACCTTGGTCGCGCTTTCAAACTCGTCTAAAGCCGGACTAGACGCACAGCTTGAGTTTGCCAATATTAAGCCCTATTTTTCCCATGTATTAAGTGTGGAAAGTGTACGTACCTACAAACCACATGCTGCGGTTTATCACTGGGCCTGTCAGCAGGCTAACGTAAAGAACGAAGATGCCATGATGGTGGCGGCTCATGGTTGGGATGTAAGTGGTGCTAAGGCGACAGGTATGCAAACCGTATTCGTAGAGCGCTCGGGAAAAATGGTGTACCCGTTAGGGCTTGCTCCCGATCACAGCATTGCTTCGCTTACTGCGCTTATCGAAATGATAAGTTTGTAACGGGTTCTGTGTGAGGGCACAACGACCTCGCTGTGCCTGACCGCTACAAATCTAGCGTAGTTGCAAAATAAATAGGCGCAAACAAAAAAGTCTTACCGAAGTAAGACTTTTTTCAAATCGAAATACGAAACAATTAAACTTTTGCTAGCTCGGGCTGGTTTGGCTTAAAACCTTGTGTGCTGCAAGAATTGCGTTTCGTTTCTAGTGCGCTTAATTGACGCTTAAGCCATGACTTCTGAATACCTGACTTAGCTGCGTCCATTTCAGTGCTTACGCGAGTGATTTCTTTTCCGACGTTCACGCATGCTTTCTTATTCGGTTCAAAGCCGCCATTAGCCAAAACAGAAGAAGAAAACATTAAAGCTGATACTGCTATAAGCGTTTGCTGTTTCATAAGAGTCCCCAACTACTCGTTATAATCCCGGGTTAGTGTCATACCGTAAGAATGAGCATATATTTGCTCTCAAATCTGTAAGGAATATAGCAGGCCTTTTATTCTAGTTAGGTACTACAAAACATACGCAGTAATAAAACTTTGCCTACCTTGTTCTTGCTAACGCACATAAGCCATTGTCTTTTATATTATTATGTCGACAATGATTTACCTTACCATTCCACTTACGTATCGATTTTTATATTTTTACGCACTAAATAGTGAGCCTATCCATAGTATCGGCTACAGCAACAGCATTCTGCAGCAGCATTACTCACTATTAAGCGTTGCTATTAAAACACCTTAGCTTTTCTGGAACAAGAAAAGTTATAACAATCCTTTTACAGGTTTTAGGACAGAAATTGCATTCTGTAAGTATTTACTCACTATACTTACAAGCGACTACCTGCCGAGAGCTTTTCTACGGTTTGCATAACACTTCTGCCCATATCATCTAGGCTTATTACGCGCTTAGCGGCGCCCTTTTCTATGGCTACTTTGGGCATACCAAAAACTATACAACTAGCTTCGTCCTGACAAAATGTTTCGCAGCCCGCGTTAAACATTTCGTGAAGGCCGCTTGCGCCGTCGCTACCCATGCCCGTAAGTAAAACGCCTAACGCATTGCTACCAGCACTTTTACAGATAGAATTAAATAACACATCCACCGAGGGCTTGTGACCCGATACGCGCGCGCCATCGGTCAATCTAATCCGGTAATCAGCCCCGCTTCTTTCAATTTCCATGTGTTTATCGCCAGGTGCAAGGTAGGCTTGGCCTGGTAGTAAACGTTCTCCGCCTTTCGCTTCTTTGACCTGCATTTGGCACACGGCATCTAGTCGTTTAGCGTAAGTCGAAGTAAACCCTGCTGGCATGTGTTGTGTGATCACGGTGGCAGGAGCGTTCGCCGGAAAGGTGCGTAACACCTCTTTTATGGCTTCTGTCCCACCGGTCGAGGCACCAATTGCAATGATTTTCTCAGTACCCGAATAATTGACTTTGCTCACGGTAGACACTTTCGAAGGCGCTGATTTTTTCACTTTAGAGCGCGCAGCTGTACGTATTTTCTCAACAATCAACTGGTGATAGTCTGCCATGCCTTGCGCCACACCTATTTTGGGCTTTGCAACAAAGTCGATAGCTCCTAACTCCAAGGACCTCAGCGTGGCATCAGCGCCTTTTTCAGTTAGCGTAGAAATCATGACTACGGGCGTTGGCCTCGCATTCATCAGCACTTCTAGAAAGCGTAATCCGTCCACTTTAGGCATTTCTATATCAAGTGTAATAACATCTGGCGACTTTTCTAGAACCAGCTTTTTTGCCACGAAAGCATCGGGAGCAGCACCCACTAATGCCATGTCTGGCTCACTTTTTATAATTTCACTTAGAATTTGCCGGATCAGTGCCGAGTCATCTACCACCAAAACTTTTATCGTCATTGTTAGTCCTCGAAGATATCTACGCTACCGGTAGGTGCACGTCTTGACAGTTCCCACCGATGCTGACTTTCTCTTTCAATAATAGTGGCGTTATTAAGCTCGTGAATTCGTTTCATAAAGACATTGCCGTTGCTTGGAAAAAAGTAAACCTTGCGCGCGTAAACATCACATAAGTCACTGGCCAACATCGGTATGCCTTCCGTGCTTAAAAAGTCTGTTACGAATTCTGCGTTGAACTTCCCAACATCGTGCTGCACGAAGGACGGCACCACTTTTCCACCACCAAACACTTTTGCTTTTATTCGGGCTTTATTGGCACCGGCTTTCACTAAGTCGTTGATAAGAATTTCCATGGCATGCACGCCGTATTTGGCAGCCATACCTTGTGTTTTTTCGAACTCACTGGCAGTTTTATTTACTGTAGGCAACATAAAGTGATTCATGCCGCCAATGCCCGTTTCAGGGTCGTATAAACATGCCGCCACACACGAGCCCAATACCGTTACCAACATTTTATCTTGTGTTGTTACGAAGTATTGTCCAGGTAATAGCTTTACTGCGTCGATAGAAAAACGTTTGTCGTAATAGCTAATAGGTACTTCGAAATTACAAGATTCCACACGTGCTCCTAATGAACCGGGCGATATATAGTTTTACCTACCGGTCTCACAAGATTAGTACACATATTGAAGTTTTCAGAATGCCCTGCCATATAAAGTCCTGCAGGCTTTAACATACCCACCATTCTTTGTAACACGTTTAATTGCGTGGGCTTGTCGAAGTAAATCATTACGTTTCGACAAAAAATGATATCGAGCGGACCTTTTACATCCCACTTTGCATCGGTAAGATTGAGTTTTTTGAACTGCACCATATGTCTTAACTCATCCACTACTTTCACTTTTCCCTCGTTTGCACCTTTACCTTTATGGAAGAATTGTTTTTGTCTTTGGACGGGTATTTTCGCGATCGATGCTAAAGGATAAATACCCGCTTTGGCTTTTTGCAGTACCTTACTGTCTATGTCTGATGCAATGATTTTCACAGGCGTTTTGAAGCTTCCAAACGCCTCTGCGACGACCATGGCAATAGAGTAAGGCTCTTCTCCGGTGGAGCTGGCAGCACACCAGATAGTGGTTACTTCTGGATGTTGTTTTAAGTGCTCAGCCAGTGCAGTGAAGTGGTGTGGCTCGCGAAAAAACGACGTAAGATTGGTCGTCAATGCATTGATGAACTGCTCTAGCTCAGGTTCAGACTTATCAACTACGCCTAGATAATCGTTAAAGCTTGTGAGCTGAAGGGCTCTGATACGCCGAGCCAATCTGCTGTATACCATCGCTTCTTTAGCGTCTGACAACTTTATACCTGCTTTTTTGAAAAGCATGTTTTGCACTTTGTGGAAGTCCGCCTTTTCAAAGGCGAACTCCCGAGTGCTATCACGCGATGAAAGAACCGTTGTCATTAGAACGACTCCCACTCGGCTTCATCAGGCAGTGCGGGTTTCAATGCTTGTGCTTGAGGCGCGTTGTTAATCACTGAGGCTACGCGTGGCTGCTTGAAGTCGGTGTGAGAGAGCGCAGCGATGTGCTTTTGCTCCATTGACAAGCCCTTTCCAACTTCAAATACCGATACCCGTTCATTAAGTTGCAACGACTGCTGCTTCAAACTGTCCGCGGCGGCGGCAGCCTCTTCTACCAGTGCTGCATTTTGTTGGGTCATTTCATCCATTTGAATGACCGCTTTGCTCACCTCTTCAATGCCCGCCGCTTGCTCGGCAGACGCAGCGGCAATTTCAGACATAATGTCGTTTACGCGCTTAATGGAAGTTACTACCTCAGCCATGGTGTCACCCGATTTCACAACCAGCTCGTTACCGCTGGCTATTTTAGTAACAGAGTCGGAAATCAGTTCTTTGATGTCTTTAGCAGCTTCGGCTGAGCGCTGAGCTAAGTTTCTTACTTCTGAAGCAACTACCGCAAAGCCTCGCCCCTGTTCGCCCGCGCGAGCAGCTTCAACGGCTGCGTTTAAAGCAAGAATATTAGTTTGAAAAGCGATGCCGTCTATAACGCCAATAATGTCAGAGATCTCTTGTGCCGAGTCGTTGATTTGGGTCATGGTTTTCACCACTTCACCTATAACCTGCCCCCCTTCTGAAGCAATTTTACTCGCCTGTGCCGCTAAGCCATTCGCTTGCTCTGCATTTTCTGCGTTGAGTTTTACGGTTCCCGTTAGCTCTTCCATACTCGATGCAGTTTCTTCCAGGCTGGATGCCTGTTGCTCGGTGCGGCTTGATAAGTCAGCATTGCCCGTTGCAATCTCACCCGACGCCACATTAATGGTTTCTACTGCTTCGTTAATACTTGTGATGGTGCCTCGCATTTCGTTGATGAACTGATTAATGGCCTCGCCCAACACAGCAAAGTCACCGTCTAAAGCATGTTCAATGTTGACCGTTAAGTCGCCCTCAGTCAGCTTGGTCATTACGTGTTTAATTTCATCAACAGCTTGGGTTCTACCCGTAATATCGGTAGCAAACTTAACTACACGGAAAGGCTTACCGTTGTGGTCTAAAATAGGGTTATACGTGGCTTGAATAAATATCTCTTTGCCGTTTTTACCCAATCGACGATATTCACCTGAAGAAAAAGTGCCGCTGCGTAGCGCATCCCAAAACGCCGCGTATTCTGGGCTTGCTCGGTGAGCAGGGTCGACGAACATGCTGTGATGCTTACCTTTGATTTCATCTAAGGTGTAGCCCACCGTAGTTAGAAAGTTTTCATTGGCGTGCTGAATAATGCCATCCATATTGAACTCTATGACGGCCTGAGACTTTCCTATTGCAGCTAACTGCCCTTCAAAGTAGGCATTTTTCACTTTCTGTTCGGTGATATTACTGGCGTACTTCACCACTTTAACCACATTCCCACTCATGTCTAAAATAGGATTGTAGGTCGCTTGAATCCAAATATCTGAGCCGTCTTTCGCAATTCTGTGAAATTCACCCGAGTAAAATTGGCCTTCTGCCAGTTTTTTCCAAAACGATTGGTACTGTTCAGATTCTCGCTCTTGTTTAGTGACAAAAATGCGGTGGTGTTTGCCCTCAATTTCATCTAGGGAATAGCCAACCGTTGCCAGAAAGTTATCGTTGGCGACGAGAATATTGCCCTTTGTATCAAACTCGATCACCGCTTGTGATTTACTTATTGCGTCTATTTGCCCTGTGTTAAACGCGTTTTGTAGCTTCTGTTCAGTCACATCAGAGGCATATTTCACCACTTTTATTGGCTGGCCGAACTCGTCAAAAATAGGGTTATAAGACGCTTGGATCCAAAGCTCACTGCCATCTTTTTTTACCCGTTTGAATTCGCCTGACTTAAACTCACCTTTCTTTAAGTCACGCCAGAACGCTGCATACTCAGGGCTCATTTTATAGTTGGGTTCAACAAACATACTATGATGCTGACCTTTGATTTCGTTCAGCTCATATCCCGTTGTTGCGCAGAAGTTTGCGTTGGCGTTTTGAATAACGCCTTCAAGGTCGAACTCAATCACAGCAAGGGACTTGTCAATGGCATTTATTTGGCCTTCGTAGTCTGCATTTTTGCGTTTTTGCTCCGTTACATCGGTAGCAAACTTTACTACCCGAACAATATTCCCGAGCTTGTCATAGATAGGGTTATAAGAGGCTTGAATCCATACTTTGTCGCCGTTTTTCGCTACGCGGCAATATTCACCGCTGCTGTGCTCACCGTTTCGCAGCGATTCCCAGAATGATTTATATTCTTCAGACACGCCGTAGTCTGGCAATACAAAAAGGCGATGATGCTTACCAACAATGTCTTCTTTCGAATAACCTGTAACCTTCAAAAAGTTTTCATTGGCGTCTTCTACTATTCCCTCCGGCGTAAAGGAAATAATGGCTTGGCAACGATCTAACCCTGCCAATAAACCGGTTTTATATTGCAGCTCCTGATCATTAAGCCATTCCACCATAGTGCCGAGCTTGTCGCCTTCAACACTTTTAATGGTAGATAACTTAAGGGTAAAGAGTAAGTCGCCCACAGGCAGTAAAAAGGTATCGCTGCTATCACAGCTTTTGTAACGCAAATTCAGGTCGCTATTGTTGGCGAAAAACGCGGCCATAGTAGAGCCCGTCAGGCCTTGAAAATTAATGCCTGGTAAAGCACGCTTGAACTGCGTTTGGTGCTCGTTGGCTAAAGCATAAAATGCTTTGTTGGCGAAGGTGATCGTTCCCTCGGCATCGACCAACATCAAACATGCGGTACTTTCGCTTAGCGCTTGCTCTTGAAAGCGTGAAAGACTTTGTGCCGCTACTAACTCTTCATTATGAAATATATTAAATACGCCCATTATTCCATCCACCTGATTTGCGACGCTCTGTTCTAAGAGCGTCAAACTAAATGCCGTGTAATAAAAAAGGCGAATTCCTTTTCAAGAATTCGCCTTCGCTTTTTTAGAACGACTCCCAATCGTCACTGCTTGGTACTTTTGGAGCCAGTTTCTTTTGCGTTTTAATTGCTGTAACCGGTGCAACGTGTTTATTCTTGTTTACTGATGCAGCTTTTATTGGTTTTTCTTCACTGACCGTCGCTTTATCACCAATGTTAAATGCTGATACGCGTTCAGATAAACTTCCCGCTTGCTGCTGCAAACTTTCTGCGGCAGCCGCAGCCTCTTCCACCAGCGCTGCATTTTGTTGCGTCATTTCATCCATTTGCACAACGGCTTTACTTACCTCTTCAATTCCAGAAGCTTGCTCAGAACTCGCCGCTGCAATTTCAGACATAATGTCGTTAACTCGCTTAATGGAAGTCACTACTTCTTCCATGGTGTCGCCTGACTGATTGACGAGTTTGTTACCGCCATCAATCTTGCTTACCGAGTCTGATATAAGCTCTTTGATTTCTTTTGCTGCTTCGGCAGAACGCTGTGCCAGGCTTCGTACCTCTGACGCAACTACCGCAAAGCCACGGCCCTGCTCACCTGCTCGTGCAGCTTCTACGGCAGCGTTTAATGCCAGAATATTAGTTTGGAATGCGATGCCGTCGATTACGCCGATGATGTCTGAAATTTCCTGCGCAGACTCGTTGATAGACGACATGGTGTCCACAACCTGACGGATTAACTCACCGCCCCGCGACGCGATTTCACAGCTCTGAGACGCTAAGCTATTGGCTTGTTCCGCATTTTCAGCGTTGAGCTTGACGGTACCGGTAAGCTCTTCCATGCTCGACGCCGTTTCTTCAAGACTAGACGCCTGCTGTTCGGTACGACTTGATAGGTCTGAATTTCCTGTGGCAATTTCAGACGAGGCCGTATTGATTGTCTCTACTGCTTGGTAAATTGAACCGATAGTGCCAGACATTTCACTAACGAATTGATTTATAGCATCGCCTAGTACTTGGAATTCACCCTCAAACTGTTCATCAAGCTCCGCCGTTAAGTCACCGCCTGATAAGCGGGTCATCACATCACTGATAGAACCGATAATGCGACGCATATCGTCGATAAAGCGGTTGATTGACGTGCCAAGCTCTTTAAATTCACCCTCGAACTCATGCTCAATGCGGCAATCTAAATTACCCTGAACCAATTCATTCATGGCTTTTTTGATATCGCTAATAGCTTGTTTTCTACCAGTAATATCAATGGCATATTTCACCACACGGTGAGGTCTACCGTTTTGATCCAAAATAGGGTTATAAGACGCTTGGATCCAAACTTCTTTCCCGCCTTTGCCAACACGCTTAAATTCGTCAGTGAACTGCACGCCTTGGCGCAGCTGCTCCCAAAACTGACTGTACTCAACACTGCGCTTATACTCATCTTCAACAAACATACTGTGATGCTTGCCTTTAATTTCATCCAGGCTGTAGCCAACCGTGTTTGTGAAATTCTCGTTGGCGTTTAAAATTTTGCCCTCAAGGTCAAATTCAATAACGGCCTGCGCTTTGTTTATTGCGTCTATTTGACCTTCAAAATATGCATTGCGTAACTTAGATGCAGTGATGTCGGTGGCGAATTTCACAACGCGAATAACTTTACCTTCGCCATCGAAAACCGGGTTGTAGGTGGCTTGGATCCAAATCTCTTTCCCCATTTTGTCGAAACGACAAAACTCGCCGTTTTGTGGCTTGCCCTCTTTGAGGTCGCGCCAAAATTGGGCGTACTCTTCTGAGCGAATGTATTGTGCGTCACAGAACATTTTGTGATGGTTGCCAACAATTTCATTGAGGCTGTAGCCAAGCGCATTAAGAAAATTGTCGTTCGCGTTTTGGATAACACCATCGGCGTTAAATTCGATAACAGCCTGGGCATTATTCAATACATTTAGCATCGTACTTTTAATGAGTAATTCTGACTGATCAACCCATTCAACCATGGTGCCTATATTGTTATTCTCTTGGTCAAAAAACGGCGTAAGGGTGAGTTTGAAGTTTAAGTCGCCAATGCTAATCGTAGAGGTCATTGTTGATTTCAGTTCAGCAAGGATATTGCGCTGATGCGAAGGATTACGATGAAACTGGTCGATGTTTTGACCTTCCAAGTTGTCAGCAGAGAAACTGGGGAGTACAGCCTGAAGTTTCTTCTCGTTTTCTTTAAGCAGCGACTTTACAGACTGATTAGCATAGATAATATTTCTGTCAGCATCGGCCATCATGATGCAACAGGTTGTAGCATCAAGTGCCTGTTTATTTCTTAATGCTTGATTAACGTCCGTTGCTTTTGTGAAGTCTTCTAACCACGTCATAATTCCCATTTTCTCAGCCCTCAACCACTTGTGCTTTTGTTTCAACTAAACCCAATTCGTTACTTGTAATTAAGCTTTCAATATTGACTAGAATAACCATGTGCTCATCGACATCGGCCAGTCCGTGAAGGTACTTGCTATCGAACGCCACACCGAACTCTGGTGGCGGCAGCATGTCTTCTTCGGAAAGGCGAATGACGTCAGACACGCCATCTACCACAATGCCAACGATCCGCTCGTGAACGTTAAGCATAATGACGATAGTAAAATCGTTATAAGTGGCTTCACCTACGTTGAACTTAATGCGTAAGTCGACGATAGGTACAATGTCGCCACGAAGGTTTATCACGCCTTTAATGAAGTTTGGCGCATTGGCAATTTTGGTAACCTGTTCGTAACCACGAATTTCCTTCACGGTTGTGATATCAAGGGCATAGTGCTCCTCGCCCAAGACAAAACTTAAGAATTCGTTCTCTTTCGATGCGCTAACGGCTTGTTGTAAGGCTGCTTCGCTCATAGTGAAACCTCTTCATTTGGAACATTTGTACAGTTAGTAGCCACTGAGTCTGCATCCAAAATCATGGCTACCTTGCCATCCCCCATAATGGTTGCACCTGCGATCCCTGCTACTTTTTTGTAATGTTGCTCAAGGCTCTTAATTACGACTTGTTGTTGACCCACTAGCGAGTCCACCAGCACGCCATAGCGCTTCTTGCTGCTTTCTAGTAGCACGACGATGCCTTTGGTTGGCTCAGTAATGCCATCGTCTACCTGCATAAGTTGAGTAAGTGACACCAGCGGCCAGTACTGGTCTCTAATCCACAATACTTTGTCATTGCCAAGGGTTTTCACTTGAGATGATGTGGGTTGAAATGATTCGATAACATTAAGTAGTGGGATAACGAAAATTTGATCGCCAACCGATACACACATGCCGTCTACGATAGCGAGCGTGAGTGGTAAGTGGATATAAAACGCAGAGCCCTCACCCTGCGATGATTCAATTTCAATGCGCCCGCCAATAGACTCGATGTTTCTGCGAACCACATCCATGCCTACACCTCTGCCCGACACATCAGTAACTTCTGCAGCCGTTGAAAAACCCGCTTGAAATATTAGCTGCCAAATTTCACTATCTGGCATGTCAGGCGATACGGGTAGCCCGTTCTGGGTCGCCTTTTCTAGAATGCGTTCTTTGTTCAAGCCAGCGCCGTCATCAATAATGCCAATGATGATGCTACTGCCCTTTTGCTCGGCACTTAAGATAACAGTACCGTTCTCGGCTTTGCCACATGCTCTGCGCTTTTCAGGGCTTTCGATACCGTGGTCGATACTATTTCTGACTAAGTGCGTAAGTGGGTCGACCAGTTTTTCGATAAGGCTCTTATCAATTTCTGTGTTGCCACCTTGAATAACCAAATCGACTTTCTTGCCTAGCTTCGATGACAGGTCGCGTACAACACGGGGAAAGCGATTGAACGTCATGTTTACCGGTAGCATACGCATAGACATGACAGACTCTTGAATTTCACGGGTATTGCGCTGCAACTCGTCTATAGCAAGCTGTAGGCGCTCTCCGACTTGCCCTTCAACTTCCTGCCCCACGTTGGAAAGCATAGATTGTGTGATTACCAGTTCACCAACTAAATTAACCATTGCATCAATTTTGGTCGTGTCTACACGAATTGACGCGGCCTCTTTCGTCGCGGCTTTCGGTTTCGTTTTAACGGGTTTAACAATAGGTTGTTTGGGTGTGGCTTGTTGTGAAGTAGGCTGAGTAACTTCTGGTTTTATGGGAAGTGCGTCTGGTTCGAAGAAACCAAAACCCTCATCAACTTTGCCAGCGTCAGTATCGGCTTCACGTTGAGCTTGCGTCTCTGTTGATAGCGTTTCATCTTCGAACAGTCCAAAGCCTTCGATTTCATCTGCGCTATTTAGGCTTTGAGGAGTATCTAATGCGGTTTCATGGGATTCAGCCTCGTCTTCATCAAAGAATCCAAAACCTTCAATCTCATCACCTGCGTTAGCTTCACCTTGCACGCTTTGCTCACACTCCTCCTGCGCGTTTTGTGGCGTTTGACCTGACGCACTTGCCAGAGTGTCTTCAAGTACCTTAATGCTAGCGTCGATTTGTTCTTGGGGAAGGTCTGTTTGTTCTTTATAAGCTGATAACGTGTCCTTCAACACATCTAGGGTTTGCAGAAAAACATCAACAATTTCCGCCGTAACATGAATTTCCTGGTTTCGGGCTTTGTCGAGCAAATTCTCCATTACGTGAGTCACATTCATCAACGCATCAAAACCGAAAATCCCACTGCCGCCTTTTATGGAATGCGCTGCTCTAAAGATACTGTTCAGCTCTTCAGGGTCTGGCGCATCCACATCCAAAGTCATGAGCAACTGCTCCATATCTTGGAGATGCTCATCACTCTCATCAAAAAACACACCGTGAAATTGGTTTACATCAATGGTCATGACTGACTCCCATTTACCCTATTCGAATCGACTTTTATCTAGCCTAAAACGCGCTTCATCACATCGAGTAGCTTGTTGGGATCAAAAGGTTTCACCATCCAACCCGTTGCTCCCGCTGCTTTGCCTTTAGCTTTCATGTCATCACCTGCTTCTGTGGTAAGCATGACAATTGGCGTAGACTTAAAGTTAGCTAAACCTCGAAGTGATTTAATGAGCGTAAGTCCGTCCATTCGAGGCATGTTTTGATCGGTAAGCACGAAGTCAAAACGTGCGCCTTGGCATTTGTCCAACGCTTCTTGACCATCTTGTGCCGTTGTAACGTTATAGTTCGCCGACTTAAGGGTCATCTCTACCATCTGGCGAATAGACACAGAGTCGTCCACAATCAGTATGCTTTTGCTCATAACTCAATCACCTATAAAAATGTCAGGGTTAATCACACAAGGTTGTGTAACTATTTATTCTTGCTGTTAAAAAAGTTCTACGTCACCCGCGTCCATCGACGTCGCCGAAACAGGGTTGTGGTCGGCTTGTCCTTTCTCGGTTAGCGAAGTCTGATAGTTGGCTAGGTTTTCTTTTACTTTCGCCGCCGTATCGGGGCTGAGTTCTGAAAGCTGTAACACTATGAAATCGATGATTTCGCGGGTGTATGTGAGGTTCTGACCGTTTATGTCACCAAACTGCAAGCCGCGAATGGCCGCCGCTGTTGCATCTGCCAACTGCTGACGAATTGCTTCAAGTTCGCTTGCGCCTTGAATATCCGCTTCGGCTTTTTTGATAATGCCTTTAAGTTGCTCGCTTATCGCATCTTTTGCATTCACCACGTGAGAAATGTCCTGTGACGCCACAACTTCTGCGGTCTCAGTCAATTTATCGATAAGCGATTTTATGTTCTCTATTTGCGTTTTGATTACGTCGCTAAACTGGGTAGAGCGAGTAGATAACGCGCGTACCTCGTCAGCAACTACAGCAAAACCGCGACCCGCTTCACCGGCTCGGGCGGCTTCAATGGCTGCGTTTAGCGCCAACAGATTGGTCTGGGAAGAAATATCATCAATACCACTTAAGGCTTCGATAACAGTAGGCATAGCCTGCTGAATGGTTTGCACTTGAGTTTCTAACGCTCTTGTAGAGTCGGTCATTTCAGTTGTTGAGGCGATAAACTGCGTTAGTGTGGTATCGGTATCAGAAGCAAAAGTGCGCATTTTGTCGGCATAGGCACAATCACTATTATCGTCATCTTTTATCAGATTATTGATACTCGCTTCTTGCTGCCCCAGAAGGGTTTGGAGCGAAATAAACGAGTCGCTTAATGTGGCAACCGCGTCGTTTTGTGTTGAGAATATATCCGCAAGATTTGATGAGGTAACTGTGAGTATGCTGCTGGCCTCAGACACTGCTACATCCATTGATTCATTAGCTAATGAAGCGTGGTCTGGGTATGCAACCTGTTGATTTGATTGACTTGCACTACTATCTGCATGAGCCTGGTTACCATTTGTCACTTTGAGAAGGACAAAGAGCCAAAATAGAACGCAAACAGAACTAACAGCAAGACCGAGGTGCGCTATTGACGTAAAAGCCAGACTCCAACTCGCCGACATCATAAGAAACGCGACAATAAAAGCGTTGCTCTTGTTAGAGAAAAAATTATCCAAGTAACTTGCTGCTATGGCGACCACAATCGTACCTCAATTGTTACTACCGCGTTAACGGATGTACAAAACACGATTAAAGTATGGCCAAGTTTCCAGCTTCAACAATTATACTTTTGAATATTTTTGTTAACTTATTACATTGGTGACATTTGCGACATATCAATATTGCTAGAGCACTAAGATAGAACCATACAATAGTTCGGCACTTTTAATTTTCGTATCAACATCAAAGGCGCGAACCCGCTCCCAGCTCTTCAAGCGTATCCAAAATTGCATCTGAAATATCTTCTAACGGCTTGATAAAACTAGCGGCTTTCATTTCTACAGCCACTTTGGGCATACCATAAACAACGCAGGTTTTCTTATCCTGACAAAAGGTAACGGAACCTTTGGTGTGCATATTCTTAAGGCCTTGCGCCCCATCGCGCCCCATTCCGGTAAGCAGTACACCCACCGCGTTTGCGCCAGCATGCTCAGCCAATGAATCAAACATCACATCAACAGAGGGCTTGTGCCCAGATACCTTGGGCCCATCATCAAGGGTTAAACGGTAATCTGCGCCACTACGTTCTACTTTCAAATGCTTATTACCTGGCGCTAAATACGCAAAACCCGGCAACAAACGTTCACCTCCATGGGCTTCTCTTACGGTTATCTCACAAAGACTATCGAGCCGCTTGGCATAGGTGGTGGTAAAGCCCGGCGGCATGTGTTGGGAAATAATGGTAGCTGGTGCATTGCGAGGAAAATGCATGATCACGTCTTTTATTGCTTCGGTTCCCCCAGTTGATGCGCCTATACCAATTAGCTTTTCTGTGCCGGTATAGCGCATAGAAGCATGTTTTGTGCAACGTGTTTGGGTTGGTTGGCCCAGTCTTGAGTGAGCGGCGGCCTTTATCTTTTCAACGATAACCGCTGCATATTCCGCCATGCCTTGTGCCACACCTAGCTTTGGCTTTGCCATAAAATCTACCGCGCCAAGCTCCAACGCACGCAGTGTTGCATCGGCACCTCGTTCAGTCAGCGTAGATATCATCACAACTGGGGTTGGCATCGCCTTCATCATTACTTCTAAAAAACGTAGCCCGTCTACCTTCGGCATCTCAATGTCTAGAGTAATTACATCGGGCCTGAACTCTTGTACCATTCGCTTGGCAACATAGGCGTCTGGCGCCGCCCCCACCAGCAATAAGCTAGGATCGCGCGTGATAATTTCTGACAGGATTTGGCGTATTAACGCAGAGTCATCAACTACGAGGACTTTTATAGGCATGTGACTGTTCCGAAAAAGAAATAACACCAGTTTTGGCTTGTTCAGAGAGTAGCACCCGATGGGTTGATTCACGCTCGTAAAGCGTGGCATTGTTAAACTCACGAATTCGCTTCATATAAACATTGCCGTCGGCCGGAAAGTAATAAATTTTGCGTGCATAGGTAGACATTAAGTCGCTACTAATAAGCGGTATGTTCGCGTTATCCAGATATTCCAAAACGAATTCAGCGTTGACTCGGCCAATGTCCTGCTGCACAAATCCAGGCAGTACCTTCCCCCCTCCAAACGCTTTTGCCACGAGCTTATTGCGACGAGCGCCAAGGTGAACAAGCTGATCGATTAACATGTTCATGGCATGTACACCGTACTTTGTGGCTAAGCAAGCGTCGAGGTTCGTGGTGAAGTTGAGATCGGGCAACATAAAGTGATTCATACCGCCAATCTTCTTTTCCTGGTCGAAAATACACGCAGCCACACAAGAGCCCAAGATGGTTACTAACGCTTTATCTGAAGCGGTGGCGTAATACTGTCCCGGCAAGAGTTTCACGGCCTCTTTTTGAAGGCGGTTGTCAAAATAACGAATGGGATTTTCATCCTGACTCATACTGCAAATTCCTTTTAACCGACTGGCCGATAAATGGTTTTCCCCATGGGTGCGACCAGTTCAGGATACATCGTGAAGTTTTCAGAATGTCCTGCTACATACATACCGTCACTACACATCAATTTCACCATGCGCGCTAAAATTTTACGCTGCGTAGGGCGATCGAAATAAATCATGACATTACGGCAAAAAATCACATCTACCGGCGCTTCCACACACCAGTTTGGTGACATTAAATTTAGTGGTTCGAACTGCACCATTTTTCTCAGTTCATCTACTACCCTTACTCTCCCTGTTTGTGCGCCTTTCCCCCTGTAGAAAAATTGTGTTTTATAGTCATAAGACAACTGACTAATACTGTTTTGGGCGTACACACCCTCACGGGCTTTTTGTAATACTTTGCTGTCGATATCTGTGGCAAGAATATGTATATCGGGAGTGAAGGTGCCAAACACCGATGCCACTGTCATTGCAATGCTGTAAGGCTCTTCTCCTGTACTGCTTGCAGCGCACCAGATGCGCTTAGTTTGAGGCCGCTTTCTCAAGTAGTTGGCAAGTGCGTCAAAGTGATGTGGCTCTCTGAAAAACGCTGTAAGGTTTGTGGTGAGCGCATTGATAAAGTGCTCCATCTCATCTTTACAGCTGCCTACGTACGTTAGGTATTCCTTGAAGCTGTTTATCTCAAGGGTGCGCAGCCGCCTGGCAAGGCGACTGTATACCATCGCATCTTTAGAATCAGATAAGTTAATTCCAGCTTGTTTAAACAGCAGGCTTTTTACCCGTTCAAAGTCTCTTCGGCTATATGAAAATTCCCTTTGAGCGTCCGTGCTTGGTATAGCGGTCATACACTAAAACGCCTCCCAATCTGACTCGTCGGGCGCAGCTGGATTCAGCGCTTTCATTCGCTGTTTAGGCACTTCACGTTCTTTAGGTAATGCTTTGCTACCATTGAGCGACTGCATCTCAGCGGCTTGGCTAGGTTTACGGTTACTTCCTACCTTAAACACCGACACCCTTTGCGCTAATTCACCCGATTGCTGTCTCATGCTATCCGCAGCCGCCGCAGCCTGTTCCACCAGCGCAGCGTTCTGCTGTGTCATCTCGTCCATCTGAACCACTGCATTACTGACTTCCTGAATTCCGGTGGCTTGCTCAGACGATGCCGCAGCAATTTCTGACATGATGTCGTTAACACGTTTAATTGCCGTGACAATGTTAGCCATGGTTTCCCCAGACTTGTTTACTAACACATTGCCATCACCAATTTTGTCCACTGAAGCTGAAATTAACGCCTTAATATCTTTTGCTGCCTCTGCAGAACGCTGCGCTAGCGTTCTCACCTCAGAGGCGACGACAGCAAATCCACGGCCTTGCTCGCCAGCTCGTGCGGCTTCAACCGCCGCGTTAAGGGCAAGTATATTGGTTTGAAAGGCAATGCCGTCTATAACACCGATAATGTCTGAAATGCGCTGAGCAGAGTCGTTAATTTCACCCATGGTGTGCACGACTTGCTCTATAACCTTACCGCCCTCCGACGCCACTTCCGAAGCTTGGCTTGCCAAACCTTTGGCTTGGTCGGCATTTTCTGCGTTTAACTTCACCGTACCGGTTAGCTCTTCCATTGCGGACGCCGTTTCTTCTAAACTTGAAGCTTGCTGTTCAGTACGACTAGACAAGTCTGCATTACCCGTAGCTATTTCATTTGAAGCGGTATCTATAGTTTCAACGGCAGTGTGTATTTGAATTATTGTGTCGCGCAACTCACCGATGAAGTTGTTGATAGATTCGCCGAGCACTTTGAAATCACCTTCCAAAGGCTCTTCTATCGTTTTCAGTAAATCGCCGTCTGTTAGGCTGGCCATAATAGACTTAATACTTTCTACTGCTAACGTTCTTCCCGTTACGTCTGTAGCGTATTTCACTACTCTAAATGGCTTGCCATTTTGGTCTAAAATTGGGTTGTAAGAGGCTTGAATGTAAACTGGTTTACCTGACTTATTGAAGCGCTTATATTCTCCGCTAGCATACACACCATGACGCAACTGTTCCCAGAATGCGGCATACTCTGGGCTGTTTTTGAAAGCAGGATCCACAAAAATACTGTGATGCTTACCTTTCACTTCATCAAGGGTATAACCCATCGCGGCGAGGAAGTTGCTGTTGGCGTTTAAGATCACTCCCTCAAGATCAAATTCGATGACAGCCTGAGACTTACTAATAGCGTTCAACTGGCCTTCAAAGTAAGCATTTTTCAATTTGTCTTCAGTGATATTGGTCGCGTATTTCACCACTCTAAACGGATTGCCGTTCATGTCTTCTATCGGGTTGTAAGAAGCTTGGATCCAAACGGCTTTGCCTGCTTTGCTTATACGCTTAAACTCTCCAGAGAAGAAGTTTCCTGCTTTAAGTTCAGACCAAAAGCGCTGGTACGACTCAGACTGTCTGGTTTCCTCATCTACAAATATTTGGTGATGCTTCCCTTTGATTTCATCTAGTCGATAACCCATGGTATTGAGGAAGTTATCGTTGGCGCTAATGATGGTGCCATCCACGTCAAACTCTATAACCGCCTGCGATTTACTGATCGCGTTGATTTGACCTTCAAAATACGCATTTTTCAATTTATCTTGCGTTATATCAGTGGCGAACTTCACCACTTTGAATGGCTTGCCCGAGCTGTCAATTATGGGATTGTAAGACGCGCGGATCCATATTCCCCTGCCACCTTTTGCAATGCGCTTATATTCACCCTCACTGTGCTCCCCTGCTTTTAAGCTTTGCCAAAAAGCTGCATATTCAGCACTTAATTTATAGCCCGGGTCGACAAACATACTATGATGCTGCCCTTTAATTTCCGATAAGCTGTAACCCATTGCAGCGAGGAAGTTTTCATTGGCGTCAAGAATGTGCCCCTCAAGGTCAAACTCAATGACAGCCTGGGATTTATTAATAGCGGTAATTTGCCCCTCGTAATCCGCATTTTTCTGCTTTTGCGCAGTAATGTCAGAGGCAAATTTAATGATGTAGTCTACCTCACCGTTGTCATCAAACACTGGGTTATAGGTTGCTTGAATCCACACCTCTTCGCCTTGCTTGTTTATTCTGCAAAACTCTCCGCTGTGTACATCGCCACTTTTAAGCTTTTGCCAAAACTGTTTGTATTCGTCGCTTTGTGCATAGTTACTGTCGACAAAAATACGATGATGCTTTCCCACCACCTCACTTTCGCTGTAACCCATAGCAGATAAAAAGTTGTCGTTGGCTGACAAGATTTCACCATCTGTAGTAAAGGAAATCACTGCTTGGCTTCGCATAATGGCATCGACCATACCTTTATTGCGTTTATTTTCAGTGTTGTCCTGCCACTCGGTGACATAAAGCTGAGTGCCATTCTCATCTACCGTTATGACTGATGACGTGACACAAAAACCATGTTCGGCGAGAGAAACAAGTTGCTTGTGACCGCCCGAAGTATGAGCAAGCGAATAAGACACATTTTCTGATGGGTTGGATCCATTAGTAATGTCGTCTATGTGCTTGCCTGAAAGTGATGATTCACCATCACTGACGGAAAAATCCTTTGGATAGGCTTTTGCCATGCTCAAAAAAGCGGGAGTGTGAAAGTGAATAACTCCAGACTTGTCGATAACCAACAAATTCGAAGCACTGGCCTTAAGAATGCTCGACTTCAAAAGCGCGTCGTGTTTCGCTACTTTTAACTCTTCGCCGTTAAGAAAATTAAATACGCCCATAACTAATATTTCCCAATGTCAGGTGTTTCCGTTTAGTGAAGGACCTTGTTACTACGCGTCGTCTTTTACGCTTTCAGGTGCGACTAAACCCAGCTCTTCGCTAGTAATTAAGCTTTCTATGTTCACCAGAATGACCATATTTTCATCCACATCGGCCAAGCCATGTAGATACCTGCTGTCAAAAGCCACGCCAAACTCTGGTGGCGGCAGTACTTGTTCTTCAGACAAGCGAATAACATCGGATACGCCATCTACCACGATGCCAACGATGCGCTCTTGAATATTCAGCATTATCACTATTGTGAAGTCGTTATACGTGGCCTCGCCTACATTAAACTTAATGCGCAAATCCACGATGGGAACAATGTCACCACGCAAATTAATCACGCCTTTTATGAAGGCGGGTGCGTTCGCAATTTTGGTAACTTGTTCATACCCTCTAATCTCCTTAACTGTAGTTATGTCCAAAGCGTAATGCTCATCGCCAAGTACAAAACTTAAGTATTCCTTGTCTTGTCCACCGGTAACCGCTTGATGCAAGGCAGTTTCACTCATGAAAGTAACTCCTCTATTTGACTGGAGGTATACGTTGTAGCAATGGAGTCTGCATCGATGATGAGTGCGACTTTACCCTCACCCATAATGGTTGCTCCCGCTATTCCAGCCACTTTTCGGTAATGCTCTTCTAAGCTCTTAATCACTACCTGCTGCTGGCCAACTAGTGCATCAACCAGAATACCGAAACGCTTCTTGCTGCTTTCAAGCAACACCACAATACCCTCTGTAGGAGAAAGTGCTGCTCCCTCTACTTCCATAAAGTCGTAAAGAGGAACCAAAGGCCAGTATTGGTCACGGATGTACAGCACGGTATCGTTACCCAATGTTTTCAGTTGTTGCTTGGTGGGCTGGAAGGATTCAATAATATTTAAAAGTGGGATCACGAAGATTTGCTTACCCACCGACACACACATGCCATCAACGATGGCTAGCGTAAGCGGCAGGTGAATGAAAAAGGCTGAGCCTTCTCCAGCGCTCGACTCGATATCGATGCGCCCGCCAATTGACTCGATATTACGACGCACCACGTCCATACCAACCCCTCTTCCTGACACATCGGTAATGGCTTCAGCAGTTGAAAACCCTGGTTGGAATATAAGCTGCCATACTTCTGAATCAGGCATATCATCAGATACGGCAAGCCCGTTACTTCGAGCTTTATCAAGAATTTTGTCGCGGTGTAAACCGCCTCCATCATCAATAATGCTAATAATAATGCTGCCGCCTTTCTGCTCGGCACTTAGAATAACCGTGCCTTTCTCTGGCTTGCCGGCAGCAGCGCGTTTTTCAGGTGTTTCAATTCCGTGATCAATACTGTTGCGTACCAAGTGAGTAAGGGGGTCGACAATTTTTTCAATCAAGCTTTTATCAATCTCGGTACTTCCACCCTGAAGCACCAGCTCAACCTGTTTGCCTAACTTCCCTGCCAAGTCTCTTACTAAACGAGGGAAGCGATTAAAGGTTGCGGTTAGTGGAAGCATGCGCATCGACATGACCGATTCTTGGATTTCCCGCGTGTTTCGCTGCAGTTCATCGATAGCAAGCTGAAGTCGCTCGCCAACTTGCCCTTCAACGTCTTGCCCTATCATGGAAAGCATTGACTGGGTGATAACCAGTTCGCCAACTAAATTGACCATGGCATCAATTTTAGTGGTGTCTACCCGGATAGAGGCCGATTCACGGGCGGTGCTTTTTTTCGCTGGCGGCTTTGATGGCGTTTTGGCTTGTGTTGACGTGGGGGCGGCGCCACTTGTTGGTGCTTTAACATTGCTAGATGTTGTTGCTGTATTCGATGGAGTATTGGCGCTTTGTGCGTTGTTACCACTCGCAGATTCTAGAGAAGTATTAATATTGCTAGCTGAAGGTGCGTCTTCAAAAAAGCCAAAACCCTGATGTTCTCCGGTCTTTGTAGTGCCCGCCACAGCAGAACCAGACTTATCCGTTTGGGACATGTCGGTAGTATTTAGTGTCTCCTCATCATCGAAGAACCCAAAACCCTCATCCTCTTTTACTGACTTTTGAGTAGACGTCTCTTGAGTGAGGTTGCTCTCACCCAGTGCGTCGTCAAAGAAACCGAAGCCTTCATCGTCTTCACTATTGCTTTGGATTGTCTCCTCTTGGCTAACTTCGTTAAGCGGCTCGTCGTCGAAAAAGCCGAAACTATCGTCAGAGTCTGAAGCAGGATCACCGGGCTCATCATCGAAAAATCCGAAGCTATCATCTTGTACGCTTTCGTTTTGCGTATTCTCATTTTGGACAGATGGAGCACGACTAGGGTCAGAGGCAGTATCAGTGATTTGCCCGTTAATTACCTCATTAAGTATTTTGATTCGCTGCGCAATGCTGTCTTCTGGAACCGGCGTTTCATCGCGATAAGCATTGAGCGTGTCTTTCAACACATCGAGGGTTTCTAAAAGCACGTTTACAATTTCAGCGGTAATGCTGAGTTCATTGTTACGCGCTTTATCTAGCAAATTCTCCATCACATGCGTTAAGTTCATCAACGCATCAAAGCCGAAAATGCCACTGCCACCTTTAATAGAATGGGCAGCACGGAAAATGCTATTTAGCTCCTCAGGATCAGGTGACTCAATATCTAAGCTCATCAATAGCTGTTCCATATCGTCGAGATGCTCGTCGCTCTCGTCGAAAAACACGCCATGAAACTGTTCAATATCGATGCTCATTCCGAATCCTTCCAGATTTTAAGAGTGGGTGGGCGACTTAGCCCAACACGCGCTTCGTTACATCAAGAAGCTTGTTGGGATCGAAAGGTTTTACCATCCAGCCTGTAGCGCCTGCGGCTTTTCCCTTCGCTTTCATATCGTCGCCTGCTTCAGTGGTAAGCATTACGACTGGTGTTCTGCTGTAAGCCCCAAGGCCTCGCAAATTTTTAATAAGCGTAAGGCCGTCCATTCGAGGCATATTTTGGTCGGTTAATACGAAATTGAACTGCTGACTTTTACATTTATTTAACGCTTCCTGGCCATCTTGGGCCGTCGTTACAGTATAGCCCGCCCCTTTGAGGGTCATCTCTACCATCTGACGAATAGATACTGAATCGTCTACAACTAAAATGTGTTTGCTCATATGCTCACTCCTCCAAAGTATGTCATTACTGACGGTGCTTCCTGTTCCTTTCTTAGCTTAGAACAATTCCACTTCCCCTGCGTCCATTGACGTTGCAGACACTGGGTTGTGGTCATTTTTTCCTTTCGCAGCGAGCCCTTTTTGGTACTCGTTTAATGCGCTTATAAAATTCTCGATATTGTTGGCATCTAACGTGGCCAACTGCTCTAAAATGAACTTGATCATTTCTTGGGTGTACTGAATGTGTTGGCCGTTAATGTCACCGAATTGCATACCCCGAATGGCCGCGTTTATCGACTCATCAAGTTGCAAACCTATGTCTTCAATTTGCTTTGTAGTTACCAGGTCAGCCTCTGCCTTTTTGATAATTTCTGAAAGCTGCTCGCTGATATGTGACTTCGCATTTACCACCTGAGATATATCTTGCGACGCAACAAACTCTGCAGTATCGGTAAGCTTATCTACCAAGCTTCTTATATTTTCGACCTGAGTTTTGATGACATCGCTGAACTGAGTAGATCGAGTCGATAGCGCTCTCACTTCATCTGCGACTACAGCAAAGCCTCGGCCTGCTTCTCCTGCTCGCGCCGCTTCAATAGCTGCGTTCAAGGCAAGTAAATTTGTTTGAGCTGCAATGTCATCAATACCACTTAGGGCTTCTATTACCGTTGGCATGGCTTGTTGAATGGTTTGAACTTGCTCCATTAAATGCTTCGTCGATGACGACATTTGCTCTGTGGATTCTATAAATTGCGTTAGCGTTCCATCGGTTTCGCGAGCGAAGTTGCGCATTCGATCCGAATACGACTGCGTATGCGCTTCATCCACGCTAAGTAAATCTTCAATGCACTCAGTTTGTTGAGAAACTAGCCCCTTTAAGCTACTAAAAGCGTGGGAAAGTGTTTCTACTGCATCATCCTGCGTCGATTTAATATCCGATAAATTGCCGTCGCAGGTGCTCAGCGATACGCTTAGCCCCTGACTAACGGCCTCCAAATCTGCGCTGCCTTTTCCAGCTCCATCTTCCGCGTTGTCGTCTGCCGGATATATCTCTTCACTTTCACTGTTACTTTTTGCATGAATAAGTGCACAAACAACAATGGCGCCGGTTAGGACGGCTAGAGCCGCGAGTGCCGAAACTAAAAAATACAGCGCCCACGAAGCGATAACCCCAATGCCAGAAATAGCGAAAATGCTTTTCACAGCGCTTTGCTGATTTGAAGATGCGTTGTTAGATGACAAAAAACTCTCCTTGAGAATCACACACGGCTAAGCACCACCTCAAATGTCACGCTACGCAAAATCAACGAGGGCAACGAATGAAGCAACACGCTTCTCGCCATTATTAGCCACCGGAAAACTTCACTGAATTCCGCGTCAAAGGTGATAGGCCGAAAACTATCTCTTACAAACACAATGTCACAACGCGTTCTCCCTAAGGAGTAACAACGTTATATTTCGCTGTGTTTTTACATATGAAGTAAGCGTAGTACCCATTTTGAAAAGTAGGCAAGAACATGCATAAGTTTTTTATTAAAAAAGCGTTTTTGGGCTTTAATTGCGCTTAAAAAGCGCTAACTTGAACTTATCGCGCTTGTTTTCTACTACTAAGGAATAAGGTGGAGTTGGCCCATAACAACCAAAAAGATGATTAGATTGATATTTCTGCAAGGCATTCGGTGTTGGTGCCTGTGTTTTTCAACCGCCGGGATCAAAAAAGCCCTCGCATTTCTGCAAGGGCTTCAATGATGGTGCCTCGACCCGGGATCGAACCAGGGACACGCGGATTTTCAATGTAAATCACTAATTTAAGTCTTTGAAAATAAGTTACTTTTAATTTCTTTGCAAATTCTTTGCAAAAAGAACTCTTTTCTGTTTTACTGGCGCTATGGCAAAACAGACTGAAAGACACGACATAAACGATGAGCTGTATATCTTTAAACAAGATAACAGTGAACGCTGGTACGCGCGATTTATACTAACCAACCACAAAAAATGGCTCTGTAAATCAACTAAGAAGAAAGATAAAGACGAAGCTATCGCCATGGCACATCGAATCTTCTTAGACCACCAAATTAGACACGAAAATAACACACTAGTCCAAAGTAAGCGATTCAAAGACGTAGCTGACCGCGTCATCGAAAAGCTTGAAGAGCAACTAGAACACGGGGGCGGTAAACGCACCTATAAAGACTATATTCGAGCTTTAGAAAACTACCACATACCTTACTTTTCACGGACATTTATTACTTCAATTGACCAAGAAGAAATATCTAAATTTGATGAGTGGCGTAAAGGGCGGATGAAGAAGTCTCCAGCCTCCTCTACATTATTAACTCACAATGCTGCTCTTCAGCTCGTTTTTAAAGAAGCTATTGAGCAAAAATGGATGATCGCCGCTCAAGTACCTGTTCTTTCATCTAAAGGTGAAGCAGGCAAACGCCGCTCTGCATTTTCGGAAGAGGAATACGAAGCTGTATTGGACGCAATACTAGAAAGAGAATTTAATGCCCATAGTGAAAAAACTCGTCAGATCTGTGAGTTACTTTATGATTATTGTGAAATAACAATAAATACTGGTATTAGGCACGGAACGGAAATGGACGCCTTAACGTGGAAGGACATCGAAATAAAAACGCAAGGGTCTAAAGCTCAATTCTTCATTCACATCACCAAAGGTAAAACAACAAAATATACAGGCCCTCGTAAAGTAGTTTGTAAACGTGATGTGATTGGTGCTTTAACTAGACTCAGAGAACGTTTTCCACTGCGTACACCTAACCAAAAACTATTTTTGCTAGCAAATGGTGAACCCACAAAGCAATTAGGTAAGGCATTTGAGAAAGCTCTCCAAAGTTCGGGATTAAAAGAGTCACCCAGAGGACCGCGAACGCTATACTCTCTTCGACATACCTACATTACGTGGCAGCTTCTCAACGGAACCAGCATGGACGTAATTGCGCGCCAATGTGGAACCAGTACAGCAATGATCGAGCAGCACTATAGTCACGTAAAGCCGGAAATGTTTGCCGATGCTTTGTCTGGAGTAACATTTGACAAAGAAGAGCCCAAAGCATTGTCTAAGAAAACATTGAACAGACGTGCAAAGACCGCAGAGCGCGACGAAAAACGCTTTAAAGAATGGGCTGAGGAGTTGAGAAAGCGTGGGTGTATTTAGTGCAAAATATAGTGAGATAATATTATTAATAAGTTCCGCCTAACGATGAAGTGAAAAAAAAACTGAGATAAAAACCGATTGCCGGTCGGTACTCTCTATGTATAATACCTATCGTTAATCGGTTTTTTAAAAGGGTGCGGCGAATATGAATCTTGGTGAACTTGAAAAGCTAGTTCTACATTATTTATGGAAGCACAAAGATGTTGATGTAAAGCAACTTTATTCGCATTTCATAAATGTGAGGGGAGGAAGCTTAAATACCTACCAGAGTACACTTGATCGCCTTTTCAAAAAGGGACTTCTAGCCAGAAAAAAAGAGGGGCATGCATATATCTATAACACAAAAGTCGAGAGATACGAGTTGATCGGACAGCTTATAAAGTCAGTTGCTAGTGACTTTATTGCTGGCGACGATAGCAGCCTTATCGCAGCTTTTTCTTCCATCTCAAGTGAATTTAGTGTCGACCAACTAACTAAACTAGAGCAACTTATAGAAGAGCAAAAAAAGCTCAAGTCAGTGAACAAGGATTAAGTAAAATAATGACAATATTCTTCAACCTGCTAGCAATTTTTACTATTGCATTCGCAATAACTAATTTGGTTGTGTCTATTGGCGTATCTTTACTAGGACAAAAGTTAACATCTGTTCAGTTAAAACCAAGGAAAGCTCTGCTTTGGTTTTGTGTTTCAATGCCATGGATAATGAGCATTTTAGTCTGTCTTTACTTACTTGATATATATGTCTACTCAAGCATATTTGAAACTAAACAATATGCTCATTGGCATCATATATCAGATTTCAACTGGTTTAGTTGGCATGCAGTTACAATAATACTCCTGCTCTCTTACATGATGTTTGTATTGACTTCAAAGACGAGACAGCTATGGCTTCATAGACAGGAGGTGAGCTTGCTAACTTGCCTCTCAAAAAACTTAAGCCGGGGGGTATATGAAGTTGAGATACCTAAATTTGCAGCGTTTACCTCTGGAATACGGAGCAAGAAATGCTTCATAACTACAGGGCTTTTGAATGAGGTTACTCCCGAAGAACTTGATGTCATTTTAAAGCACGAAAGAGCGCATGTTGTAAATAATGATCCCCTGAAAAAGTGGCTGTTTAGTATTTTGGTCTCGTTTTATTTCGCACCAATAGCAAGATTACTAACTCTACAGATGGTGTTGGCTATGGAACAAGATGCAGACAATGCTGTATTAGAAGAAGGAATTGACCGGATATTTGTTGCAAGCACTTTAGTTAAAGTTGCAAAGCTGAATGCGCAAGAGCACATACTTAAGTCAAGCGCTTTAGTTGTAAATTTCGGCGCAGATGTTCTTGAGCAACGCATCTATTTCCTCTTGGGTAGGTTGCAGTTGTCACCTATCAATAAGACTGTAGCGTTCTCTTTTGCCATTGCATTATTTTTTCTATGTATGACTTCTTTAGACGGTGTTCATCATCTTATTGAAACGGTGTTTAGCCATTAAAATTAATTCTGAAAACCGACCGGTGAACGGTTTTTATTTTCAAACCTAGTCGAAGGCTTTTAAAAAGCTTTCATAAGGAATTTATTTATGTTTTTTGGAAAAAAATTAAGCAAAAAACCGATCATCAATCGGTTTTTTGTGAGTGGTATGCTTATAAGCATGTCCATCAGTGGGATGTCTGTTGGTGTTAATGCACAAGAAATACTCACATTGAATGATGCAATTAGTCTATCTCTGCAACAACATCCTGAATTACATGTATTCACACATAAATCAGAGGCTGCAAAAGCTCTTATTACTCAAGCTGAGGTTGGCACGCCTAAAGTAGTTAATGCGCAACTCGAGGATTTCTTGGGCTCTGGCAACAACTCAGGGGTATCTGGATTGCAAGCAACATTGAGCATTTCATGGTTACTTGAAAATGACATTATCGAGTCTAGGGTCAATCTGGCTTCATCGAAAGCTGATGCAACTACAATTGATCAAGAGGTTAGAGCCGTTGATATCGCAGCAAATACAGCACGATTGTATATAACCTTATTGGCTCAAAAAGAGAACTTAAAGTTAGCGAAGATTGCAGAAGACCAAGCGAAAGATCTCTTGGACAATGTAGAAGGTCGTGTAAAAGCAGCAAGAGCTAACGCTATCGATGAACTCCGCGCTCGCGCTTCGCTATCTTTGTACGAGCTAGAAGTAGAAGATCTTGTTCATGAGATTGCAGCAACAAAATCTGCATTAGCGGCGCAGTGGAAGGGCACTACAAACTTTTCAGTAACTGGAACGCTTACAAATATTCCTTCAATTTCTGAGTTAGATGAAGTTTTGAAAAGATTGAAGGAAAACCCGAAAATCCAACGCTACATATTACAGCAACAAGAAATTGAATCTGAAATTGATTTGGCAGTAGTAGAGGAGTCACCCGCTTGGGAAGTGTCGACAGGCATTAGACGAAACGAAGTAATTGACGACTTTGCATTTGTAGCTGGGATATCAATACCTATTGGAGGCGAAGGTCGTAATAAAGGATTAATCACGTCTTTGCGAGCAAAGCAGAGCCAAAGTGCTGCTGAATCTGATGCCTTACTTCAAAGTATTTCCACTGATGCTCTATTGTTGACTCACAAATTAAAGCACAGCCTCCATGTAATCCAAAAATTATCAAACAGTTCCATTCCGATGTTAGAGCAAGCAAATGAGCAAGCTAGTCGAGCATACAACATCGGAAGTTACTCATATACGGACCTCTTTGCAGTCCAGAAAGAACTGTTAAATGCGCAGAAGAGCCTAATCGATGCCTATACCAACATTCAACTATTTAACATTGAATTAGAGAGATTAACGGGTACTTCGGTATCCAAGAATGAGAGAGCACTATGAAACTTCGCAAATTATTTACCTTAATAGCATTTGCCCATATTGGCATTAGCTTATCCGCAATCAGTAACCTAGCTGTTGCTGAGTCAGCTAAAGAAATTGCTCAAGAAGAAGTAGAGAAAGGCCCTAATAATGGTCGAGTATTGAGACAGGGTGACCTTGCTATCGAGCTGGCGATTTATGAAACCGGCACCCCTCCCGAATTTCGTGTATACGCTAGTTATGCAGGACAGCGAATATCAGCTGAAGACATTGAAGTGCACGTAAAACTCACGCGTTTGGGAGATGGCATCGATGACATAGATTTTTATGTTGAGGGCAATTATCTGCGCGGTGACATGGTTATCTATGAACCTCACTCTTTTTTAGTTTCACTTACCGCCAATTACCAAGGCAAAACATACGAATGGTCTTACGATAACTATGAAGGAAGGACAAAAATAGATGATTCACTAGCAAAGGCTATGGACATTAAAACCGATTTCGTATCGAGTAAAAAACTTAATGAGCGGTTGAAAGTATATGGCCAGTTAGTTTTACCTCCCAATGCAGTGAGGAATATATCTGCGCGTTATCCAGGCGAAGTAACTTCTGTTGATGTCATTTTAGGTCAAGCAGTAAAGAAAGGGCAGACTCTTTTCACTATCCAATCAAGCGAAAGCTTGCAAAGTTATCAAGTTAAATCGCCGATTGATGGCCTAATTACATTTCAGGATATTGGGGTAGGCGAACAATCGGGAGACAAGAAACTAGTCGCTATTACTGATACCTCGCAATTAATAGCAGAGCTGAACGTATATCCAGAAGACCAAAACAAGAAATTGTTAGATGCTCCCGTCGATATACAAGTTCCGGGTCACGATAAGACGATAAGCACTAAAATTTTTGACAGCCTTTATGCCGTTAACGGCTCGCAAGCAAAAGTCTATCGCGCCATTGTCAATAATAATGACGGCTTTTACTCACCAGGACAGTTTATAACTGCCCAAATTCTCTTTGACTCATTCACCGTTGAAAGAGCTGTGAAAGAGGAATCCCTTCAGGCTTTCAGAGATTTCACGGTGGTCTATGGAAAGTTTGGTGATCAATACGAAGTTCGGATGCTTGAGCTCGGCCGAAAAGCAGAGGGATGGGTTGAAGTACTAAACGGCATTCCCTCTGGAACAGAATATGTCACTCTCAACAGCTACATAATAAAGGCTGATATTGAGAAGTCGGGCGCGTCTCACGACCACTAAGGAACTCCTTGAATGTTAGATGCTATTTTAAAATTTTCAATCGAGAGAAGTAAGCTAATTCTCGTTTTTGTTTTCGCGGTAGCGATGCTTGGCCTTTGGAACTTCCAAAAGCTGCCAATTGATGCTGTACCAGACATTACCAATGTGCAGGTTGTAATAAATACAGAGGCACTTGGGTATACCCCACTGGAGGTAGAGCAACGTATCACGTTTCCTCTTGAAACCGCATTGTCAGGAGTTCCAAACCTGTCTTATACGCGTTCTGTATCTCGCTATGGATTATCACAAGTAGTTGCAATCTTTAATGATGACACTGATATCTATTTTGCTAGGCAATTAGTCAATGAACGTATTAACGCTGCAAAATCTGAACTTCCCTCAGGACTGGAGCCTGAGTTGGGGCCAATTTCTACGGGACTTGGTGAAATATTCATGTTCACGGTTGACGCTAAGGAAGGGGCAACCAATGAAGATGGTCGTCCAATTTCCCCGACAGACTTAAGAACAGTTCATGATTGGGTAATTCGCCCACAATTGATGCAAGTAGAAGGCGTTGTTGAAGTCAACCCAATTGGAGGATTTGAGCGCGAGATCCTTATTGCACTGAACCCCGATAAATTATTGTTATTCGGTTTAACTCAGCAAGATGTCATAAATGCAGTAGGAAAGCATAATTCAAATAAAGGTGCAGGTTTTATTGAGAAAAATGGTGCTCAATGGTTAATTCGACTGCCTGGACAAGTGGAAACGCTTAAACAAATTTCTGAGATTCCTTTGCCTACAGACCTTGGCAAGATTGTTCGAGTAAAAGACGTCGCGGAAGTAAAAGAAGGTAAGGAGCTAAGATCTGGGGCTGCAACACAGAATGGTCGAGAGGTCGTGCTGAGTACAGTCTTTATGTTGATAGGCGAGAACAGCCAAAAGGTCGCGAGAGGTGTTGGTGAACGAATAAAAGAAATTAGCGCGTCACTTCCCGAAGGAATAGTCGTAAACGCTGTCTACGATCGAACAAAACTAGTCAATACAACATTAGATACGGTCAAAATGAACCTTACTGAAGGGGCTATTTTGGTCATTGTTGTTCTGTTCTTACTATTAGGCAACATAAGAGCCGCATTTTTGACAGCTTTAGTTATTCCTTTCGCCATGCTTATGACTGTAACGGGAATGATTCAAACACGAACAACAGCGAATCTGATGAGCTTAGGTGCACTCGATTTTGGATTGTTAGTCGACGGGGCTATCATTATCGTTGAGAATTGTTTGAGGAGACTTTCTCATGCCACTCAAAAAGGCGAGCTTAACGCCAAACAACGTTTATCCTTAGTTTACGATGCGACACGAGAGGTCATTCGACCTGCTTTATTCGGGGTTTTCATAATCACCGCAGTCTACTTACCTATATTTGCGCTATCAGGTGTTGAGGGAAAGATGTTTCACCCAATGGCAATAACGGTAGTAATAGCTCTTGTTAGCGCGATGGTACTTTCAATTACATTTATCCCTGCTGCTATTGCGCTAACTTTCAAAGGCAAGGTAACTGAGAAAGAAAACATCATTATCAATACCTCAGTATCACTTTATAGGCCTGCTCTGAAGGTTATTTTAAAGGCGAGATGGCTGGTCATTACAGTTGCATTTTCATTAGTTGTGCTGGCTTCATTTATGGGGATGCGGCTCGGCAGTGAGTTTGTGCCAAACCTTGATGAGGGCGACATCGCGATGCATGCGCTGAGAATTCCTGGTACTTCACTATCGCAATCTATTGCGATGCAGAAAGTACTTGAAGAGAGAATAAAAGCGTTACCCGAAGTAGAGCGCGTATTTGCAAAAATAGGTACCGCGAATGTAGCTACAGATGCAGTTCCTCCTAGCGTTGCTGATAATTTTATAATTATTAAGCCTAGAAGCGAATGGCCTAACCCTAATAAGACTAAAGAACAGCTAGTTGCTGAATTAGAAGAACTAGTTACACCTGTGCCAGGCAATAGGTATGAATTTCTCCAACCAATACAGATGCGATTTAATGAGTTGCTTGCTGGAGTTAGAGCAGAGCTTGCAATAAAAGTATTTGGTGATGATTTTGATACTTTGGCTGAACTCGGGAAAGAAATCGAAACGGCAATTCAGGATGTTGAAGGTATACGTGATGTGCAGGTAGAGCAAACTAAAGGTCTTCCAGTACTCACTTTTCTACCGCACAGAGAAAAGCTCGCATTATACGGGCTTAGCCTTGAAGACTTTCAAACACAAGTAGCTGTGTCTATGGGGGGGCAAGTCGCAGGAAAATTTTACGAAGGCGATAAACGTTTCGATATTGTAGCGCGTCTTCCTGAGGAAAAGCGCCAAGATGTAAATTCGCTGTCTAATTTGCCTATCTCCTTACCAAATGGTGAGCATATACCTCTAAAAGAGCTTGCTGATATGGAAGTTATTTTAGGAGCTAATCAAGTCAACCGCGAAAACGGAAAGCGCAGAGTCGTTGTTACTGCCAACGTGCGTGGTCGAGATTTAGGTAGCTTTGTTCAAGATATACAGGTAGCGATTAAATCTAAAGTTAAATTACCTGCCAGTTACTGGATTGAATATGGTGGTACTTATCAAAAGCTACAGTCTGCGTCTGAGCGTTTAAGCATTGTGGTGCCAGTCACACTTGTTCTTATTGTTTTACTTTTATTCTTGGCACTAGGTTCGATAAAAGACTCGCTCATTATTTTTTCAGGGGTTCCGTTGGCACTTACAGGGGGGATCTTTGCTCTGTACCTTCGAGGCATCCCTTTTTCAATATCTGCGGCAGTCGGCTTTATAGCGTTATCTGGTATAGCAATTCTGAACGGATTAGTGCTTGTTTCGTTTATTCGGGATTTAATTTCGAGGAACCAATTGCTCGAAAGTGCAATTATTGAAGGAGCAGTAACGAGATTAAGACCTGTTATCACTACAGCTCTCGTAGCTTCGCTAGGTTTTATTCCAATGGCATTAAACACAGGAATCGGCTCTGAAGTTCAAAGACCATTGGCAACCGTTGTAATAGGAGGTGTAATTTCTTCAACAATCTTAACGCTTTTCGTCTTACCCGCACTATTTCGAATTTTACATTCGAACGACAAGTCTGAAGAGCACAATTCTGGGAATTCATTAATGAAAAGCGAAGGGTAAATAAATGTTAGGTAAATTAAAGCTAACGCATTTGGTGTACCTTCTTCTATCTCTGTGTGCAATGGCTTCGTTTGAAGCCTTTGCACACGGTGTAGACGACAGTACACGTAACTTCTTAGAAAACAACACTGGTATCCAGATAATTCCCTTTCTGTATATCGGAGCTAAACATATGGTTACGGGTTATGACCATTTGCTGTTTCTAGTGGGAGTGCTGTTTTTTCTGAGAAATAGTAAAGACGTCTTGCTCTACGTAAGTATGTTCACGATAGGTCACAGTTTAACTCTAATGACTGGAGTCCTAGCTAATATCCAAGTTAATGCATACCTGATTGATGCAATTATCGGTTTATCAGTGGTTTATAAAGGGTTTGATAACCTCGGAGGATTCACCCACTTCTTTGGTAAACAACCCGCCCCTAAGAAAGCTGTACTTATTTTTGGCTTGTTTCATGGCTTCGGATTGGCAACAAAGATCCAAGAGTTTCACTTACCTGAAGATGGGCTAGCGCTAAATCTACTCTCCTTTAACATTGGAGTAGAAATTGGTCAGTTTATGGCTCTTATTTTTATTCTTCTGTTAATTAATTTTTGGCGTCAATTCGAGAGTTTCGACCGTTTTTCTGCGGCAACGAACACAGCCTTGATGAGTGGTGGTTTTATGTTAGTTGGGATGCAACTAACAGGGTATTTTGTTAGCTAAATTTTATGAGAAATATATTTATGGAATCTAATCAAACAAATCGTGCACTGATAAAAGCGACTGTAATTGCATTGTCAGTAGCAGTAGTGTCTCTAGTGTTATTTATTTTACCTGCTGAGTATGACATTGACCCTACTGGTGTCGGAAAGAAGCTCGGTCTAACAGTATTTAATCAGGACGGAGAATCTCCTTCTGCTAAGACAAGTACAGACGGTGACCAAGATACAGTGGTCGTTACTGTTCCAGCAGGTAAAGGTATCGAGTATAAGCTCAGCATGATGGAGAGCCAGCAGGTCACTTATGAATGGCAAACAAGTAATGGCGAGCTATATGTCGATCTTCATGGTGAACCAGATGGTGATAATACTGGCTATTTTAAGTCATACACTGTCGCTACTGTTGAAAGTATGAAAGGGAGTTTTGTTGTTCCTTTTAACGGGTCACATGGCTGGTATTGGAAAAACAACACAGACAAAGATATTGATGTTCAACTAATTTTCAGCGGTGAATACATCGTTGAAGGTTTAAAGTAAAAATGAGGAATCACAGAATGAAACACATAAAAGTATTAACAATTGCATCTGCGCTTTTAGCTTCTTCTAATGCTTTCGCACATGGAGGAGCGCATGGCGAGGTAAGTGTTATGGAGGTCATCCAAGCTGCCCAGACAACGGCTAAAACACTTACTTTTAAAAATAATGGAATGTCTGTAGGGAAGCTGGACACATCATGGAATAAGGTCGCACAGGGAGATTTCGAATTAGTTGAAGCGACAGAGAGAGAATATATAGTTAAAGCGACAAACTCTGAGAACGGTGAAACTCTTTTCTTTAGCATTAGCAAAAAAGGAAAAGTCCTCAATGTTGAAAAGGCAACCTCATTTGACAAAGGTCATGGCCATTCTCATTAATCGAAGTTAATGAGAATTTAAGTTTCGAACAAGAGATTTTCAGAATCATAAAGTCAGCTTTCAACCGTGCTTTTGGTTCTGAAACGTTTGCTAAGCCATACCCTCAAACTTCTTTAAGAGAGAAGCAAAGAGTGCTCTATTGTTCGCTTTTTAGTATCTAAAAAGACAATAATTTGCGAAACATTGTTTCATTAAAAACTAGTCCTGACGGGTGAGGTTTACATCTTCTCAGGTTACAGTTTTTACATTACATATGCTTGAACACTTTCGATGCTGAACAGCTTATTAGTAGAAACCCTGTAGCCGATTCAACTCCTGCTATCATTCGTAGATGTCCGTCCGGCTCGATACTTCCAAGACCCAATGTAGTAATCGTAGTTAGTGAAAAGTAAAAAATATCCATGGAAGTGGCAGGTTGCTTAAAATCGCCAAGCTCGAAATAAAGTCCAATTTCATACGCCAGAGTAAAAATGACTGCTAGTAAAAGTTGGCTCGAAATGGCAATAACGACTACCGACAGTGTTTTTATCCAAGCTCCCTTCAATCTCTCGCTGATATTGTCCGCGACTACTGAAATATTAAAAAGATGCAGCCCTACGCAGATCAACAGTGCAGCTAAAACTATTAATATAGACAAAAACATAATATTTCCTTGTTGGTACAAAACTTGACTAGTTAAGATTGATTGGTTTGTAACCTCTCTCAAGCTTTCTTTTGTTAGAAAGATTTACAAATATTAACTGTTTCTTAAGTAAGGATTACATATGAAATACTCTAAGTTCGCTGCAATGATAATAACTTCAACTGTAGCGATGTTTTTAATGATGTACTTAAATACCTACGCTATCTCGCATGTCTGGTTCAGTGAGACAAGGACTTATATGGCACTCTATATGGGGGCAGGCATGGCGATTATAATGTTAGCTTTCATGTTAGGTATGTATAGCAACAAGAAACTCAATACAGCCATTTTTATAATAGCGGCACTTACTTTCGCCTTGTGTATCTATCTTGTTCGTTCACAAAGTGACGTGGTCAAGCAAATTCACACAACCCAGTTAAGCCGCTTTTCCTAAATTTGCCATATCAGCCTCATATTGA
>NZ_JANHZQ010000044.1:0-34688 GCF_041414725.1 Alteromonas sp. DY56-G5
GCTCTGTCAGGTGACATAGCAACCATAGATGCTGCTGTGCGCGTTTGAATCGTTTGAGTTTACTACCGTAATAGTTGATGAGCTCACCGAAGTGTTGTCGATTTTTAAGAGACAGATTAAGCCCATCGATAACGCCATTGATTTGCGTGCGCCATGGCGCTAACTGATGATAAAGGGCAAGCTCTTTTTTAAGTTCAGGTACGGTCAGACTTTTTGCACCGCCTCTGAGCTGGTTCAGGCTTAGTCCGTCATCAATGGCTGTTATGCTGTCCAGAAAGACGTGAAGTTCAGGACTGGTGAGTTGATTAAGTTGGTGCGCCAGGTCTTTTCTGACCTGCTGCATCGCTCTGCTTATCAGTCTCTGGAGTACGGTGTACCTAGGGATAGCAATGCTGTGACTGGTTAGGAATTCAATAGCAGTATCAAAGAGGTAACGCGGCTCCAGCCAGGCATTGCCCACCTGAACAAGGTGGTCGAAAAGAGAATTGAAGTGCTGACTTTCGTCCCATTTGTGATAACCAGCAAGGTCTAATACTTTTGCGTAGAGTCGATCTTTTTGTTTTTGTGAGGGAGTGAATGGTCTGAGCCCCTTGCCGCCAAGCAGCTCTTTACTGATGAACATTAAATCCTTAGAAACCTGCGAGTAAGCGATATCTAGGATGACGGGCTTTGATTTGAAGTATCCCAAAATCGCGACAAAGTAACATCTATGAGCTCTGAGACGAATTGACCGAAAAACTGCCAATTCCGCATCGTTCAGAGAAAAGTACAGACGTTGTTCTTCGATTGAAAAAATGGGTGGGGAATAAAGATCTGCCTGTTCTGCTCTCGTGAGAATAGTAATTTCGTTTTTGATGGCCATATCAGGGCTGTTCCGTATTAAATGTACGATATTTACCTAATTTGCCACACTTATAAGTAGTAACCCACCTCCGCAGCCATTTATTGGTGTGGTCTACAGAGGATTATGTCTTTTTAGAGGGGAAAATCCCTAGAACCCCCCATGTGCTTTTTCATTGATGCTTTTATAGCTGGGATCAAAGCCTCATGTTTTTCGTTAATTAAGTGGTAAAGCGCGTAGTAGCCTATTTCAACTTTATCATATCCCTGTAAAGGAAGGCTCTCTATTTCACCCAATAACAAATAATCGAGCTCACCTATCTTCATAAGCTTTTCAAGGGTCTTATATAATTCGTTGGGTTTGATTTGCGCAGAAGGAATAATCCCGAACTCATTTTCTAAGAGTCCGACATAGCCTCTGGTTGTATGCATCATATTTGATGGGTCCAAAAGCACATCGTGGTTACACGGTGATATGTTGCAATAGAGAAAAAGTTTAACGTGAGCAATCGGCCAATCTATTTTTAGAACACCTTTACGCTGTGCCTGATGTGAGCCGGCTACAAAAATGCCATCGAAATCCCCCTTTTCAAGGGAAAGAAATTGACGCTCGGCTGGGAGGGTTCCGAAGCGCAAATCGATATTCAGGTCTGTATATACTGCGGTGAAAAATTCCGCGTACTTAGCTGTAGAAGGATGGGATAAGTGGCCCAAATAAAATGTGGTAGAGAGGGCGTTTGTCGATAATGTAGATACCCAAAGCGCGAGCATTATTTTTTTAATCATAGGGTTACCAAAATCCATTTTTTACATGACAGAGTCTTCTGCAAGGTCACACTAGGTTACAGAATGATAAAAACCGCGACACACCATAATAGCTTTGCTGGCGCGTCGCATAAGTGCCTCTTTTTCAGAAAATGTTGTATGTGCTAGGGGCTGTTGTTCTTTGCTGTACATATTTCACTCAGCAATACATCGGTAGCCGCATCATTGAAAATGCCAGTGACACCATACTGGTATAATTCCTCGTCAATTTTTCATACCTCGTTGATATTGAACGATAATGTTTAATTCGTGCGAATGCATTTTCAACTAAGTGCCTATATTTATAAAGACACCAATCGACACTGTTTTTGTCTATATCTTGGCCATAATTGCGTTTCGGTATGACTGAAGTGCCTCCCTTGGCTTCAATATATTCCCGCAAAGAATCACTATCGTACCCTTTGTCGCTGACGAAAATATTTATTTCTTGCAAATGGTCAACCAAACTTTGAGCGCGAGTAATGTCGTTTCTTTGGCCTTCCGATAGCTCAAAATATATAGGAAGTCCGCCACTATCCACAGCCAAATGGATTTTCGTAGAATTACCTCCTCGGCTCTTACCTATGCATTCATTATCTGATGTCGCAGCACCTGTACTATGCTGATGGGCTTTAACAATTGAACCGTCCGCAAAAACCCAGTCATAATCAGCAAGTTTTGCTAACTCATTGAATAACATATTTAATAGACCTTTCTTTGACCACAAATTGAAGCGTCGATAAATGGCACTCCAGCCACCAAACTCTTTGAGTAAATCTCGCCAAGGGATACCAGTTCTCAGGCGGTAAAGTATTCCTTCAAAGGTCATTCTGTGTTCTTGTTTATTGTAAATGCGGCCAGTGCTCTTCATTATTTGAAGTAGCTTTTGCCACCGCTTATCAGTTAGCATTAGTCTTGGCATGGTATTGAGTTGTTAATTTATTTTTGGCGAAACGAATTATAGCGCTTTACCATGCCGGTCAAAAACTAATCACGAAAGATCAACAGGCCCTAGGGAGACAGCAAATAAGTCTCCCTAGTCAAATCTCAGGTAATGAAAAGTGGGCTCAACATTATATAATTGCTCTACTTCCTCTGCGCGACGTTTGAGAGCAACCTTCTGATTTATCGAGCCTTTATCTGACACTTCGGAGCTGCCTAGTACAACGGGTATTGCTGAAATTGCAAAGTGCTTTATGAACTCACTCACACCTCTATGCAGTGAGTTATATTCCTCGATATGTGCTCTGATTTCGACCCATTGAGACTCACCGATAGAGCCTTTAGGAATAGCAAGTACGCCAACGTTGTCGCGATTTTCACCACAAATCAGAACATCCACTACATACGGGGCCAACCGCTCAAGCAGACGAGTCCGAATCAGACCCGACCCTACCCATGTACCGCTGCTTAATTTAAATTCTTCGGCAATTCGACCATTAAACTTCAGACCAGCCGATGGCTCGCTGTCATCAATAAAATCGACGATATCGCCGGTACAATAATACCCCTCATCATCAAACATATCGTGCGTTGCATCCGGCTGATTCAAGTAACCAGGCGTGACCATCGGGCCTTTAATACGCAACTCATAACCAGTTGAATGTGGCACTAGCTTACTTACAGTACCTGGCAGCGGCAAACCGATACCAGGGTTTTCAGTGGGATAGTAGGCGGCAAAGCATCCGGTTGTAGTCTCTGTAGACCCGTACCCAGACGCAATCAGCACACGCTTTTTCGTGTATTGAATTGCCATTTCTTGCAACGCGGTATAGACCGGCGCTGCCAATGATGCGCCTCCAAACAACAGAACCCTACATTTTTCGAAAAACCGTCTGCCCAACTCAGGGCTCTGTGAAAATGCTTGCGTAAGTAGCGCAAAGCCAGCCGGTATATTAGTCAGGTATGAGGGGCGCAGTTCTGCAATATTGCGTATTGACTGCTCGAACATTCCAGGTAGCGGCTTGCCATTATCTATCCATATTGTGTACCCTAATACCCCCACAGATAACGTCACATATAGACCTGACACATGGCTCCAAGGCAGCCATTCCAACACGCCGTGCTGCCACAGTCCGGTACCCTCCATCATCCACTTTTGCTGCGCAACCGCTTGACACATCATTCGATTTGTATGCAACACAGCTTTCGGATTTCCCGTAGACCCCGAAGTAAGCATATAGGCCGTAACATCGTCAGCGGTTAGGCGCTCTGTCGCCCGCGCTAGTTCATCCGTCACTGGTGTATTAATAACATTTGCCAAAGGAATGAATGATGCGTCGATCGCCGAGTCGGCGCAAATTAGCTGGGCAGTTGGTGCGCAGGCTAGTACCGCTTCTTGAGCATGCTCACTCTGCGCAAAGATGAACCCCGGCTTTATTAGCCCTAATACGAAACGTAGCCTTTGGTAATCATCAGCAGCACCAAGCAAAGCATAACCTTCGCTTACCGGCACATATGGCGCTCCAATCGTTAGTGCCGCATGGCGAATAATTGCATGCTCAATCGAATTGTGTGAATTCACCATTATGGGAGTTTGCGCATCCGCACCATGTTCCAAAAACCATTGGGCAGCGCTATCTGCTTGACGCTTTAGGTCTGCATACGTAATGGTCTGCCAACTATCATCTGCTGTACGTTGCGCTAATGCAATCTGCGAAGGTACGTTAGCCACCGTTGCGTTAAACAAATCGATGAATCGTTCGTTATGCGACAGGCTTGGCACTGACGAAGCCAGCAATAGTGCACCGTCTTTTCGTTTTTGAAGACTAAAAGACCGGGGAGGAAAGTCGACGCTATGGTAAGGCACTGTAGAAGTTTGTACACGCATTGTTGTTGTCCTCTTTCGACTATGAATTGAGTTGCAAATCATCCGCATCCAGCCCCATCAATACTGATGCCCCAGATCGTAACGCCGCATTATGTGTATAAATGCGCGGCAAAATTCGTTTGAAGTAGAATTGCGCGGTATGTATTTTGGCACGATAGAAGCTTTCATCCAGGCAACCATCAGCCATTTTGTGTTCCGCAACACTGGCCATTCTTGCCCATAAATATGCCAACATCGCATACCCTGAGATCATCAAATAATCGTGCGCTGCGGCACCGACTTCGTCAGCGTCACCAACTGCCGAGTCGGCAACAGTGGCGGTGCACGACTGCCATATCTGTAAGGCTTCGTTCAGCGGCGCCACACACCAACACATAGATTGGTGGCGTTGCAGAGAACGAGCATAATCGAATAGACTTTTCAGTAACGGCTGCAGTAGTTTAGTGCGGCTGCCGAGCACCTTGCGGCCAAGTAAATCTAACGCCTGAATGCCAGTTGTACCCTCGTAAATAGTCGAAATCCGGCTATCTCGCACATTTTGCTCCATACCCAACTCTCGAATATATCCGTGCCCCCCCAATACTTGCAGGCCAAGATTAGCGGCTTCAACTCCCAGTTCGGTTAAAAACCCTTTACAGATTGGGGTAATCAGCGATAGCAGCTGCTCCGCCCCCTCTTTTGCTTTGGTATTTTCTGAGTATTCAGCGATGTCTAAATGTTGTGATGCAAAATAAACCAATGAGCGACTGCCTTCCGCAATAGCTTTAATGGTCATCAGCATGCGTCTCACATCGGGGTGAACAATAATCGGATCTGCCGGGCCAGTAGGGTTTTTTGTACCACTGAGAGAACGCATCGAAAGGCGTTCTTTGGCATACGGCAACGCTCCTTGATACGCTATCTCTGCATGTATCACCCCCTGCATCGCGGTGGTTATCCGTGCAAAGTTCATAAAGGTAAACATGCAGGCTAAGCCCTTGTTTGGCTCACCGATCAAGTACCCTTCAGCTTCTTCAAAATTCATCTCACAAGTTACGAAACCATGGACGCCCATTTTATGCTCTATGGAACCGCATCTTACTTGATTCCTTTGCCCGAGTTCTCCTGTCTGACTAGGCAATATTTTTGGAATAGCAAACAGTGACAAGCCTGCAGTACCGCTCGGAGCATCTTTTATACGAGCTAATACAATATGCACAATATTCTCTGCGACGTCGTGCTCTCCGCAAGAAATAAATGTCTTGGTGCCCGTGATGTTATAAGTGCCTTTAGAGTTCGCAACAGCCTTGGTACGCAGCTGTCCCAAATCGGAACCACAATGCGATTCAGTTAAGCACATTGTGCCTGTCCATTGTCCCGAGACGAGCTTGGGTAACAAGGTTTGTTGTTGCCACTTGGTGCCGTGTTTCATCAAGGTATTTATTGCCCCATGAGTCAGCCCCGGATAGCCACTCCAGGAAACACATGCTGCGCTTATCATCTCGCTTACAACCATGGATAACGATTCTGGTAAGCCTTGCCCTCCATACGCTTCAGGCACTGCCAGTAATGGCCATCCATTCGCAATATACTGTTGATAAGCCTCTTTAAAGCCGTCTGGTGTGGTAACGCCGTCGGGATGCCACTGGCATCCTTGTTCATCGCCGACGCGATTTAAAGGCGCGATGACTTGCTGCGAAAACTTCGCCGCCTCCACCATGATGGCATCGATGTCATCGCGGGTTAATGCAGATGACTTCGACAGGTTTTGGTAGTGCTGTTCGTAATGCAAAAGGTCATACAATACAAACTTTAGATCTTTTAGCGGCGCTTGATATGCAATCATTGTTTACTCCTAATAAAATGAGCGACTTAACAGCGCTCGATAAGCAATGCTGAGCCCATTCCGGTAGCTCCGCTAATTGCGACCAACCCCAATGATTTATCTCTACGCTCAAGTTCATCAAGCAGCGTAGCGATCAGAACTCCTCCTGTAGCGCCCATAGGGTGCCCTAAGGACATTGCTCCACCATTAACGTTGACGCTGTCATGATCGAGCTTGAAATCTTGTAAGAATTTTAGTGTTGGAGCAGCATAGGATTCGTTGTATTCAATTAAATCAATGTCGGGCATAGTGACGTTGCACTGATTCAGTAACATGCGCACCGCCGCGCTTGCTCCCGTTAAGACTTCCGTCACTGGGCCGCAGCACGAAGCATAACCAACGATCCTTGCTCTTGGTGAGCTACCTGACAAGTTTTGCACAGAATTGTTTCCCACCAACAGTAGTGACGCAGCGTCAACCATTGATGGTGCACTCGCTACCGTATGAAGGTGTTCAATAGAGCCGAGATGCGGATAGAATTGCAATAGAGCTTGGTCTATTCCTTGTGCGCCAAGCTCTTGAAAAAGAGGCTTTAACTGAGCTAATTGGGTAAGTGTGACATCACCGCGAACCCCTTCATCGCTGCTAACCACTTGCCCATCAGGCGTTTCAATTGGCACCACTGCGTGCTTGAAATATCCATGTTCCAACGCTCGCTGTGCGCGTTGCTGACTTTGCTGTGCAAGCAAATCTAAATCGTGACGAGTAAAGCCTTGCAAAGAAGCGACCAGATCAGCACCAATACCAATGGGCACTGAGCGTGTTTTCAATGATAATGCTGGCTCTAGCATCCATGCGGGTTTATCCGAAAAAGCGGCTACTCTTGACATTGACTCAACGCCGCCCGTCAACAACGCTGCGCACGCATTGGCTTGGATTCGTTCCGCGGCCAATCCCGTGGCGTCAAGAGATGAACTGCAAAAACGATTTATCGTTAGGGCTGGGATGTTGCCAGGTAAATTTGCGTACAACGCGCTTGCACGTGCAACATTACCCCCTTGCTCGCCGATCTGTGTGACGCAACCAAGCATTAAATCATCAATGGCTGCAATAGGGATAGACGTACGTTTAAGCAGTGCTGCATAGAGTTGATTTAATAGCTCAAGAGCGTGCACTTGGGCTAATGCACCTGTAGGCTTTGCTAGCCCTCGCGGCGTCCGTACCGCATCGTATATGTATGCTTCCATTAAAGACCCCTCCTATCTACCAATAATAAAACTGGCGCAGGTCGTTGCACTGCCACCAACGTTAAATGTTGCCATGTTGTTTGCCTTGACCAACTGACAAGCTCCCGCTTGGCCGGTTACTTGTTTGTAGCAATCAAGCATCATCCGTACCCCCGTAGCTCCAACTGGATGACCCAGACCGATCAAACCGCCACTAGGGTTGATTGGAAACTGTCCATCCATGGCTATTCGGCCATCGTCAATGGCTTGCCAGCTTTGGCCTGGGGCAGTAAGCCCCCAATGATCAATAGCCATGTATTCAGTGACCGTGAAACAGTCGTGTGTCTCGAGACCGTCGAGATCATTAACCGACAGCATTCCTGCTCGTTTGAGCGCGTCTTCGACCATGAGACGAACATGAGGAAAGATAAATGGTTGTTGCGCGCTGATACGCAGTTTTTCGGTAAGCAGCAGTGGCGCGCTACGATGGCCCCAGCCTTTGATATATGGGATCTCGTTTAACGATAAGCCGCGACCCTGTGCGTATACCCGTGCCGCACGTTCGCTAGCCAAAAAAATACACGCTGCGCCATCCGTGATCTGGCCACAATCCATTTTGCGCATACGACCTTCAATTAAAGGGTTCAGTTGATCGTTGTCACTAAAATGACCCGCTTCGATGGTCCAATTGCGAGACTGAGCAAAAGGGTTACGCGCAGCATTGTTGTAATTGATACGAGCGATTGTTTTCAAACTGTCGTAGTGCATGCCATAGCGTCTGTCATACTCCGCGGCGAGTTGATCAAACATGTGGGGCCAGGGGTAGTCACAATCTAGAGCTTCTTTTCCCGCCCATGTCGCTGCGCCTAGATACTCTGCCCCCACTTTGCCTGGTACATTGCGCATTAACTCTGCTCCAACTACACAGGCAAGCTCATAGTGCCCAGCTTGAATATCAGACATCGCAGCGAGCGCTGCCATTGAACCGGACGCACACGCAGCTTCATGCCGGCTGGTGGGAATATCGCGCAGTTCAGGGCTTACATGACCAAAAAAGCCCCCCATTAGTCCTTGTTGGCAGAATCGCTCGGCAACAAAATTACCTACATGCCCAACCTCGATTTGCTCAGGTTCAAGACCCGTTGCAATTAAGCCTTCAATGACCACTTCGCGAAACATATCAAAGAGTTCAAGCCCTTCTCGCGCCCAATTGCGCGTAAAGTCGGTTTGGGCGCCACCCAGAATATAAACCTTATTCGCGAGCATGCTATTGCTCCTTATTCAGTTCAGAAATTAGTGCATCTATCCGATCGCATCCCCAGAACAATGTCTTATCGAACACAAAGGTTGGGGCACCAAAAACACCCAACTGAATCGCTTCATCAGTCATGTTGGCTAACTGAGCTTTCCCAATCGCTAGTTGATCCGAATCACTAAGAACTTCACAAGAACCCACGGTATCCTGCAAAACTTGTTCAAGGACTGACTGGTGAGATACATCGCGTCCCGCAGCATAGACCTGCTCAAAAACACTGCGTGCAAAGGCCTGCGCTCGAGCAACAGACGTTGAGGCTAAAGCGTAGTAAACAGCCATTGCCAGATGTGCATTAAAAGGAAAGACTTTAGGTAACGTAAACGCAGTTCCCAAGCGTCTTGCCTCGCGCGACAAGTCTGCTAATAGATAACGCATTTTTGCAGATTCAACTCGCGGTACCTGATGTTGATGATGCGCAAAAACTTTACCGAGAGAGATGGGCCGCCATTGCAAACTAACCTGCTCAACTAATTCAAGTTCATTAAGTCGACTAAGTGCCAGCCACGAATAAGCTGATGAAAAGTCGAAGTAAAGTGCTATCTGTTTACACATGAGATTCACGCGCCACTAGCTCGGCTAATTCAAAACGTTGCACTTTCCCCATGGGATTGCGCGGCAATACGGTAAGCGTTTCGAGACGTTCTGGCATTTTGTATTTCGCCAACCCTGCTTGGGCCAAGTGTTCACATAACGCTTCAAGAGACGGTACATTGGCTGCGTTTTCAGGTACTACGCAAGCGCAGATGCGCTCCCCTAATCGTTCATCGTCATAAGCACACACGGCGACTTCCTTGACCGCTGGGTGTGCTGCTAACAATGCATCAATTTCGATCGGAGAAATTTTCATCCCACCTCGATTGATAATGTCCTTACAGCGCCCAACAATTTGGTAGTACAGCGCGGGATCACCACAAATTTCGACCATATCCCCTGTATGAAAGAATCCGTTTTCGTCGAAACACTCTGAATGGCTCAGGCTAAAGCTACGCTCGAAATAGCCATCAAAAATCGTTGGCCCTGCAATGAGTAGTTCTCCGGCGCGCCCAGGTTGCGTAATTTCTTCGTTGGTTTCGGTGTCAACGACTTTGGTTTTAGCAAACTCATACACTGCACCGCGCCAAGGCACATTGGGTGACCCTAGCCGCGGAAAATAGATGGCTCGTTGCTCTGGGAGCGGGCTTGTTTCCGTGGTCGACAACAAGCAAATCCCCTCATTTGAGCCATAAAAGTTAATGACCTCTACACCGTAATCTTGCGAGAATGTCTCTACCATCCAAGGTGCCAAAGGCGCAGATCCTGAACCAATTCTGCGTAAAGCGCTAAAGTCAAACTGTTGCCAAGTGGCTTGAGACTTAGCCAGTTGGTTTAGCAGCGGTGGTGGGGCGATGGTAAAATTGATGCCTTCATCTTGAAGTTGTAAGAGATAAATCTGCGGATCGAGCGGGTGATGTAAATATAACGTCCCGGCCATCAAAATTGACGGATACAAAAAACCACCGATTGCCGCCATATTAATAAGAGGAAAGGGGTTCAGCAAACGATCACCAGGGCGATAGTCGCAAGCATCAACCTCTGCCGCTGTTGTCGCAAGCCACATATTATGAGAACGAGGCACACCTTTTGGGGTTCCAGTGGTTCCTGATGTCCAGCAAATAGTAATTATTCGGTTAGCATTGTCTAGCTCCTCGCCCTGAGTCGATTGCAAGCGGCGCAACGCATCTAAATTTGAGGTCTGAGTAGCGTCCAATATCCGATAGGACGCTTCTTTTGGTCCGTAGTAGCAGAGTACATCGAATCCAAGTTGCTCAGCATTATTGGCCAGATCATAGTCTCGAAACGTTTGTGTGGTAATAAACCACTTAGTATTGAGCGTAGCAGCGATATTGGTTAGCTCATGCTTGCCATATTGAATTGGTACTGGTGACAAGATGGCCCCAATCTTACTGGCCGCGTAATAAGTAATGACCAACTCAACAATGTTCGGTAGTTGAACGATTAGCTTGTCATCAGTCTTTACTCCGTATGCGAGCAATTGCTGTGCAATTCGGTCAGATTCAATAGCAAGAGTTTGATAGTCAATTCGCCTAGCATCCTGACCAGTTAACGCGTTACGATTCGGTTGATCCGCCACGGCAAGGCGCTCAGGAAATTCATCAACTGCCTTCGCTAATAGACTGTGTAGGGTTTCATGACCCCACCAACCTTTTTCGGTGTATTCGTCAATACGTGATTGTGGTGAAGTAATCATAGTAATTATCCATTATTCTGTTTGGTGCTTTGGTAATCTTGATGGAGCTTTTTGACAACATCGGCAACGGATTGGATGCTATTGATAGCGCCAACACCTTGCCCTGCAGCCCATATATCGCGCCAACGTTTACGGTCATCAGCAGCTTTAGCCAAATCAATTTCGCCAGCTTGAGGCATATTCTGTGGGTCATAACCAGCTTGCGCCAAACTTTGCCGCAACCAATTGGCCTTCACGCCTGTGATGGCATCTGAACACACAATGTCATCCGCACCCGCTTCAACAATCATTTGCTTGTAGGGCACAACGGCCATGCTTTCTTCGGTCGGAATAAAGCGAGTGCCCATATAGACGTAATCTGCACCCAGCACTTCTGCGGCACGAATACTGCGCCCGGTGGTTATTGCACCTGACAAGATAATTTCACCATCCCAAAAGGTGCGCACTTCATCGACAAATGCAAAAGGAGAAATTTGCCCCGTGTGACCACCGGCTCCGCTGCACAATAATGCCAAACCGTCTACGCCAGTTTCAGCTGCCTTTCGCGCGTAAGCGGGAGTGTTTACATCTGCATATATTTTGCCCCCGTAAGCATGAACTTTATCAACTGCTTGGCGAGGGCTGCCCAACGCACAGATAACCACTGGAGCGCGGTATTTTATTGCCAACTCTAAATCTTGCTGCCAGCGCGGATTGGAACGATGCATGATCAAGTTAATCGCCCACGGTGCGGCGTTTGGGTCAGCATCAAGCGCGGTAGAAATCCTGAGCAACCAATCCTCTAGTTGCTCAACCGTCCGTGCATTAGGTGTTGGAAACGATCCAACAATTCCGCTACGACAAGCTGCGATTACCATCTCAGGGCCAGAGATTAGAAACATCGGCGCTTGAATAACCGGCAAGACTAAGTCAGATTTATCGAGTTGCTTCATAAAAGATGCTGTCCCTTATTGAAGTCAGAAGGTGGCAAGTTGCTGCCCGCAACATGCAGGCAGCTACCATCAACTAGAAGTTATAAACCAATTCAACCCCATAGGTCCGAGGGATTGAGTCGAACCGCAGATAAGAGCCAAAGATGTTTCGGTCAACATAAGGGCTGTATTCGTCGGTTAGATTGCGGCCCCACAAGGAAACCTCCCAGGTGTAGTCGTAGGACATTAAGCTCACGCGTGCATTAACGTTTGAGACGCTGTCAACGTAGCCGAAGCTGATGACATCGCCATTTGCTAAGGTGCGCGTTTTTTCCTCTTGGTTGTTACTGTCGATGTAGCGATCACCGGTGTAGGAGTAGTCCACCCGAAACCTTAATTCGGCGTCAATCGCATCGATGGGAAAATAATACTGGCCACCTATATTAAATGTAGTGTCCGGCGCGCCAGCTAATCGAGCGCCAGATAAGTCAATAACGTTGCCATCTTGGTCGGTTCCGCCACCTGGAAATGACACAAACTCGGCATCGAGCAGGCCAAATGACGAGGTCACTCTAAAGTTATCCGACAGTTGCGCCACTAGCTCGATTTCTAAACCTTTGGTATCTACTTCAGAGGCATTACCAATGATTGCGGCCCCTGCTACTGATCCGCTGTTTTCCAAGAACTGCTGTACCTGGTAGTCGTCGTAATTAGCGCTGAATACGGAGGCCGTATAGGTTAAGTTACGACCAAATGCAGACCCTTTAACACCAACCTCATGGCTGACTACGGTTTCTTTGTCGAACTCCAATCCCAAAGCAAACTGGCTAGTGGTGATGAAATCAACGTTGAAACCGCCACTTTTATACCCAGAAGAAGCTCGGTAATAGAAATTCGTTTCGTCATTCAGCGCATACAACAAACTGACTTCAGGCGAGAAGTGCTTGTCGGTACGTTCGTCTTGATAGTCGCCATTGTAGAAGTTGAAAGCCGCGTTAAGTGTTACTCCCACACCTAGCACATCAGACGCAGAGTCACTGGTGTCCGACATCCAATCAACCGTTTTCTTTTCATGCGAATAACGAGCACCAAAGCCTAGAGTCCACTTTTCAGTCAAATCATACGTACCGTTTACATACGCAGCGTATGTCCGCGTATCAACCACACCATGTGTGTTAAGTACGTCAAAGTCATCTCCCGGATACTCCAAAGTACCACTGGTATAGAACGGATGTGTTGGGTCGCGATGGCCTACGGCGTTGCGGGTGCTTTCGCCTTTTTGGTCATAAAAATACAATCCCAATACATATTGGAGCTCACCTTCACTCGGTGAAATATACTGAAACTCTTGTGAAAGTTGACGATACTCATCGGTGTAATCAAGCTCTGCATTACCATTGATACCAAATGCAAACCCGACCGTAACAGGTGTGCCAGGTAACATCCCTGCGACATAAGAAATCCCTGCATCGAGATCGCCTTGGTAGCGACTGTATGTGTCACGCAGCGCTGAAATAGATTTGACCATGCCACCATTTAACAGATCCCAATCGACCGTCACAGCACCACCTTTTAACTCGCGATCTTCAATAGGTTCAAACTCATTGATAGCAGTGTATTGGTCTGTCGTTGGAGTCAGTGTTCCCAATGGGCTCGCAAAGGCACTTCCTGTGTAAGGGGCTCGCTCAGTATCCATTCCATCTAGGGCAATATTTATATCTACGCGGTCGGTTAGTATTGACTTCAGTTGTAATCGGTAACTCAAACTATCTTGTTCGCCGATAGAAGAACTTGTTGGCAGGTTATCGACATACCCATCGCGAGTTTGTTTGTTAACAGAAAGTTTGGCAAACGTTGAGTCACTTAGTGGTACGTTGACTGACGCTGCAATACGGCGGGAAGCGTAATTGCCGATATCGACTTTTACTTTGCCAGAAAATTCCTCATCCGGCGCTTTAGTAATCATACTAATTGCACCTGCAACGGTGTTTTTGCCAAACAAAGTTCCCTGCGGCCCTCGTAATACTTCGATACGCTCTACATCAAGAATGTCTTGATTTGTGGCAGGCGATTGCCCCATATATACCCCGTCGACATAAACACCGACCCGAGAATCAAACCCAATGTTGCGACTCGACGAACCAACTCCGCGAATAGTGATGTTGGTTTTATAACTACTGCCTTTGGACATTTGCAAATTCGGAATGTACTCATCCATTTCTTGTAATTCGCGCAAACCGGTTTGCTCAATGGCCTTTTCGTTCATTGCAGCTACCGATACAGGCACTTCTTCTAAGTTCTTTACCCTTTTTTGCGAGGTAACGATGATTTGTTCGATTCCTTCGCCTTTGTTTTGCGGCTGTGCCAGCGCATTTTGAGTTCCACCTAACAGCGCCACGGCAACTGACGCTGCTACGATAGTAGGGTTTCCTAACCGGTTATTGCGTATTTTTGTAGTCATAATATGTGTTACCCACTAGTTTCGAGTTCATTGACATTGATAAGATTCAGCACTGTCTTTTTGCTTACCCACCAATACTGTTTGTTGTGGGAACGAGCAAATCCTGCGTTGTCTGGTGCTTTCTGAAGTCGTTTGATGTACATCCAAATAATTGGGAGCTTGGCCGCTCTCAACCCATTGGTCTATTAATGCAACCGGGTTAAACTCATCCGGTGCATGTCCTGGCAATTCCCAACAATGCCCGTGTCCTGGCACCATAAAGAATCGAGTACTCTGTTTTGACAGTACGCTTGGTGTCGTATTGAGCACCTCTACCGCGTATTGCTTAGCTCTTTCTGGCAAAATAAGTGGGTCTGATAACCCATGAAAATACAACAGCTTGCCCCCAGAGTTAGCAAAATCTGACAAGTCTGTTTGAGTGGCATCAAGGTTTTCACCCGCGGCGAGAATCCGAGCCATCTCTTGCTCCAAATTAAGCTGATGAAAGTCGAGCGTCTGTTCTGGAAGGAGTTGATAGACAATTCTAAGGTAGCCCAATGCAGCGCGCTCACCCCACCCCCAAGATTCGCCATTGCCGGTTACCCAAATTGCCCACAAATGTTCTGAACCGGGAGGCAACCCCGCGAAGACTTGCTTGCCGTCTAAATGAGCTCCTTGATAGAGACGTTCAATTGCATATAGTTCTGACTCAGTAAAACAGGTGCCTGCGGCGTTCTCGGTGCCACACTGCAAGTGCGCCAATTTGGGTTTACATAATTGCGGTTGATTGATGATACCGTCATGCAAACCATCCAGCGCATCGCATTGAGCGAGCACTTGTTTAGCAAGAAATGGCAGCTTTTTAGCATCGATAACAGGCTGTAGATTTTTGTCCCGAGTGGTTTGCAAGAGCCACAATCCATGCACCCCGGCGTTACCAGAGAGGTCCATAATAGCCCCTCCAGCAGCAATCCCATCAAATAAATCTGGGTAGTGTTGTGCGGCATATAAACCTAACCGTCCACCATTCGAACACCCCGAAAAGTAAGTATGTTTAGGTCTTTTTTGCCATGCGGTTTGCAACATATTTTGTGCCACCGCTACTGTCAATGGCATCCATGCCCCAGCAAATAAACGAAGTAACTCCGGGTTTCCGATTGCCCATTGTGTATCCCAACTTGCTCCTTGGTGGCCACTATCTGTAGTTATCGCCGCAAAGCCGTCTTTCAATGCGGCATTGATTGAATTTGACATACCGGGTTTATCAGCGAGCACTGTGCCACAAAAGCCGCCGCAGCCAGCTACAACTAATTTGTGATTCCAGCGCGCCGGGACCCGCAGAACAAACCCGATCGTTTCGGCAATTCCACCCTCAATATGGCAGTAGGCCGGCATGTCATGCTGCAGCTCAACCCATGAGGAAAGCGCAACATTTACATCCATACCATCGGAGGTGTATGACCCAAGTATAGTTGCGCAAGAAACACTACTCGTTTCGTTTAGCGCAGACTCCGCCCCTTCAGCTAGCGCCGCGGCGAAGAAAAATGCTACCAATACAAGTGAAATTGAGTACATAAATGTAAATCAGTTGTTACTTTCATAACAAGACCTTAAAATAATAGGTATGTTTATGCAAGTATAAAAGTTAAAAAAGATTTTGCCGACAGGGTTTGTTGAATCAGGTAGTTAACATATGCTTAACGTCACACGTCCAATCTTTTCAGATCCGCCTGTGGGGCTCTATGAAAACGGAAAATGAAGCCATGAGTGAAACATTCAGAACCAAAGCAAGCTCGATAAATCGAGCGCTCGATCAAATTGGAGATAAATGGTGTTTAGTGATTTTGCAGGAAATATTCTGGGGAATTCGAACATTTAATGAATTGCTTAACGCCAGTGGAATGTCGAGAGGTGTTTTGTCTAACCGCTTAAAATGGCTGCAAAAAGTGGACTGTTTACGCAAACTCGTACCGCCAGACAACCCAAGACGCCCTACCTACCACTTAACGACTAAATCGACAGAAATATATAGCCTCGCATTGATGGCGACCGCTTGGGAAAATCGTTTTTTTGCTCATAAGGGCATTCGGCGTTTAGTGTTGACTCATCAAGTTTGCCAACAAACATTTACCCCACAATTGTGCTGCGTAAAATGCGACAAAGAAGTACAAGCAAAAGATGTTACCTACCGCCCCGGTCCTGGTTTTCAACTAGATGATAGAGCCAAAAAAGTGCGCCGCAGGTCTAGTGTGGAAACGACTTTAGGACCGAATAGCCTGAACCCCTACTTGAACTTAATCGACATTATTGGAGATCGCTGGACTGCCAATGTCATAGCGCTTGCTTATCATGGTTTTAAACGTTTTGACCAGTTTCACGCAGAATTGCCAATCGCGACAAATTTACTTTCTGACCGCCTGAAATACTTGGCGAACAAAGACATTTTTATTCCAGTACCTTACCAAAAAAAACCAGTTCGATACCATTACCACCTATCTGAAAAAGGATTAGCAATGTTTCCATTTTTCATTGCACTTTTACAGTGGGGCGACAAGTGGTGTAGTGATGAGACAGGTGCACCTGTCATTACCAACCATACCCCGTGTCAACACGATCTGTTCGCAGTTGTCAGGTGTAGTCATTGTCAACGCGATATTAACCCAAAAGAAGTGACGTTTGAGTGGATTGAACATTAGATTAACATTGAGATGACGGGTCAGTGGCACTAGCTCAAACCTTTATTTCATATAGCTTCCACCAGATCACTTGCATTAAGCTACTTATGAATGCACACTATTATGTATCTATTCTTAGGGTCTAATTTGCGGTGCAATCTGAACGCTCCAACTCCTCGTCGAAAACAAAAAAACTGATTAAAACTTGCTCAATATGGCGCGCGCTTGAAATCGTTGGTGACACACCAACGCTGCTCATATTAGAAGCATATTGGCTCGGTGAGCGGCGGTTTGACGGTTTTTGCAAGCAAACAGGGTTACTAAAAACTGTCGTGAGCGATCGCTTAAAGCGCCTAATCAACAATAACTGCTTAGTAAAAATAGCTTATTGTGAGCGCCCTCGACGTTACGAATACAAAGCAACGGAACAACTTATAGACTTTCATCCACTTGCACTAGCAATGCTACATTGGGAACGAACGTGGAACAGAAAGCCAGGCAAAATATCCGTTACCCTCACCCATAAGCATTGTGGCAATGAAACCAACCCAATTCCGGTTTGTAAGTGTTGCCGTACGCCTATTGATCCTCGCCAGGTTGCCTGGAAAACAGGCCCTGGGGTTGGCTATATGGAGGCTGAGTACAGCCGTCGCCGCCGCCAGTCAGCGGCCACAGAACACGACACCCGATTGTTTGATGAAATAATTCAAGTGATCGGAAACCGTTGGGCGACGTTAATCTTGCGATCATTGTTCAGTGGCATCAATCAATATCAAGAAATCTTGCAAGATACTGCCATGGCAACCAATATTCTCTCGGATCGATTGGCTGAGCTTTGCCAAAATGAGTTAGTGGTAAAAATACCAGTGCCGGAAGACTCACGCAAAGTTCAGTACAAACTAACTGAGAAAGGCATGTCCATCTACCCAATACTATTGACGCTATTGCAATGGGGTGACAGGTGGCGGCCGGCACCAGAAGGGCCACCATTATTATTGACGCATACTACTTGCGGTAACCCACTCGAGCTTGAGATGGCTTGCTCGGTTTGCGACACCGAAATGTTGCCAGCAGATACTCAGTATCGCTGGCAATAACCTTACTCTGGCCATGTTGCAATTTGGCTGGGTTTCATCCAACAGGCATGAAATCCAGGTGGTACACGTTCAGGCAATGTGATTCTCGCTACTGGCCCACTGCCGATATTTTGTGCATCAAACACCTGCAGTTGCTGCGTTTTATTGCCATCATTCCAACAAAAAATGATTACGTAGCCATCATCCTCGGCCTTGGCATTATCTTTTGGTGCAAACCATGGCTCGCTATACCAACAATTCTCTGGCCCATCGCTCCAATCGGCTTCTGACTCACCCGTTAAGGTGTTCATTTTTCGCAATCCAGTCCAACGCAACATACGGGGATCGTGGTCAACTAAGTAGGCAAACTGAGAGCGAACCCCGGTATATGAACTATTTAAACCGGGAAACTCTACATTATGCTCTGAGTTTAAACAGTGCTCATGGGTTGCTCCGGTTTTTAGATTCATTCGGTAGCACCACAAACGAGCATCCATTTGCAATGTTGCAATCATCTTTGCAGTGCGCTCTTCGTCTATTGAGCCATCAGCCTTCTTCGCCGGCATATAGCGACACGCCACCATGACCACTTCATCACCCTCTTCCCAACTGTTCACCACATGGTAAAGAAAGCAAGATGAGAACTCGAACCAGCGTATTGTATCTGACTTGCCAAAACGCGGAATAACACCAAATCGAATTGGCAACGATGAGTCGAAACGAATTTTGTGCCTTCCAGCTCGTAAAGCATCTTCGTCATGATACACAGGAACATCATGCAAAATTGAATAATTGGTCGTGACGCCCATGTCATGCATGAGTCGATCTCCCGGCAATTCAATCGGTACATGATGAACCAATTCACCCGCTTTATTCACGACCCCATAACTCATATGCGGTTTTTCGGTGAAATAATCAAAATACATTAAGTCACCGGTTCGTTCGTCCACTTTTACGTGTGCCGACATACCTTTACCATGCCCAGCTAAATACTCTGGCGCCGCACGAACTGTGCTAAGTGAAATCGGGTCGACAATATATGGCGTACCCGCCAAGTACCAACTGGCAACCGCATAGCCAGCATGACCGATAACGTCGGTATTGGCGGCATCATTCATCGGTTTGTCGCGGGAGTCCTTTACGGTATTCATTACTCCCCAATGCACTTCTTCTCCAGCCGCATCGTTCTTAAGCCAACCTTCGGTTCGTATCCAGCGGTTTCGATAGACCACTTTTCCGTTTGAAAAGCACGCAGAGTGAATCATACCGTCACCGTCGAAATAGTGATGACTCCCTTTGGGTTCAAAACGTGGGTTTGGTCCATTGCGCAAGTAAACGCCGCTTAGATCTTGCGGAATTTTCCCTTCCACTGGTAGGTCTTGCTGGGTCTGTTCAGTGGCAATTGGCGCATAATTACCAGTAATCTGCGGCCCATGATTCAAACCAAACGGGGCTTCAACGTTCGATATATATTCACTCATAAAAACTCCATAACACTTGTTTGTGTGATTGCCAGAACTTCACACAGAACCTAAGTACGATTATGCAAGCATTCTGGCGGGTTATAGATGCCATTTCAAGGGCAAATTGTTAATAGATTGTTACTATATGACGCCTAGTTTCGCGAGTTCGGCCTGTTGCTCGTTGCTATAGCCCAGCTCAGAGAGAATTTCAGTTGTATGCTGTCCTAAGCTTGGAGCCGGCGAAACAGCCTCAACAGGTACTGACGAATAACGTACAGGGTGGTTTGCAACCGGTATTGCTTGTTCAACGCCGGGGTACTTGAGCTTGGAAAAAAACTCCCCTTGTTGCACATGTTCGTTTTGCAGTACCTGTTGCGGTGATAATAATTCTCCGCAAGGTATCCCAGCGTTCGTCAGCGTCTCGACTACTTGAGAGTTCGTCCGCTCTTGACACCATTCATTCATTCGTTGGGAAATTTCCGAGCCATGATCGCCACGTAACTGATCCGATTCAAACCGTTTGTCGTCATGCCATTTAGCCTCTTCTATCAAATTCGCCCAACGTTTATATAACCCAGCTCCAACCACCTGAACCGTCACCCACCCATCTCGCGTTTTGAAAGAATCGGTGGGGCCGTTGTACTGACCGCGCGTACCAGTCCCTTGCCGTCCAAGATTCAGCGCCGCCTCTTCCATTAATGCTGCGTTGTTAAAATTTAACGCCGTGGATAATAACGATCCTTCAACCACTTGCCCCTCACCAGTTAGATTGCGATGCATGATCGCCGCTAGCGTGCCAAAAGCACACAGCGCCGCCGTTCCAAAATCACAATAGGGAGCAAACGATTTAGCAGGTTGCTGGGGCTCACCACTAAGATACATGGCCCCAGACATTGCTTGAGCGACGGTATCAAAGCCACCACGTTGTGCATAAGGCCCTACGGCACCAAATGCCGAACCTGTAGTCAGAATGATATCTGATTTAGCTTTGCATAGATTCGCATAATCCAAACCAAGCTTGACTAAGGCCTGAGCGGGCAAATTAGCCACCACCACGTCAGCGGTAGCAACCAACTGTTGAATGATTTTTTGTCCTTGCTCGGAACGAGGGTTGAGAGTCATTGCGCGCTTATTACGACCAAGTTGAATATAATAAGCCCCTTCGCCCTGATCACTGATCGGTACTGTATAGCGGTCTTCTCCACCATCCGGTTTTTCAATACGAATGACATCTGCGCCGAGATCCGCCAATAAGGTAGCGCAATATGGACCGGCAATGTAGCGCCCAAAATCTAGTACTCTTATGCCATTGAGTAAACCACTCATGCTTTAACCTTCTCAACGATAGTGACCGTTGTAGCGCCTTCTTCAACTCCCAGAAAACCACCACCGTTCTCCGCGATACCGACACGGGCTCCAGCGACTTGTCGAGCTCCACACTCGCCACGCAATTGTGCGCAAAGTTCATATAATTGAGCTAAACCCGTTGCGCCCACTGGATGGCCTTTCGCCAATAGTCCTCCTGACGGGTTGACCGGTTGATGACCGCCAAGCGCAAAATCGCCTGCACGTAAACGCTCTCCCACGTTTCCAGGTTCACATAGGCCTAAGTTTTCGATTTGTTGCATCGTCGCATAAGCCGTCGCATCATGAACCTCAATTACATCAACCTCTGTTGGTCCAAGACCGGCCTGCTCATAGGCCAAATTTGCGGCTCGACGCCCAATATGCTGTTGATAATCAAATTTGTCACGTGACGTTGTGCTGAGCAAAGCACAGGCAGAAATTTTCACGGCTTTAGAGCGCCCAAGTTGTTTCAGTTTCTCCTCACTGCAGAGTACTACTGCCGCCGCACCATCACTGACCGGCGCGCACATCGCGCGGGTAAACGGGTCGACGATGGGCTTATCATTGAGTACCTGCTGAACAGAGAATGCAGTACGATATTGTGCCTTCGGATTATGCTTACCATGACCATGCGTATTCGCAGCGATGCGCGCAAAATCTTCCTGAGTACTACCAAACGTCTGCATATGCGCTTTTGCTTGAGCTGCATATAAATCCATAAACAGACTTCTTCCCACTCCAGGGAGTTCGCCACCAATTTCAACGATATAATCCAAAACCCCTTGCCGATCATGAATATCAGTCCCACCCGCAAACGCAGCAGCTACCTGCTCTTGACGATCTGGGAAAACCATCTTTTCGGTTCCAACTACCAACGCTAGTTCTACCATTCCGGCTCGAATGGCGTTCATGGCTTGCAAAACTGCTGTAGAACCCGAAGCGCAGGCATTTTCGATATTTACAATAGGCACCCCTTCGATACCTGCATGCTTCAATGCAATTTGGCCACGAATGGTATTTTGCCCTTCTAACATTGGTTGTCGTGTATTAGAAAACCATGCGGCCTGAATATCTTGTGACGTGACACCGGCATCTGCTAAAGCGGCATTAGTCACGGATGCAGTTAGGCTTTTAACAGACTCATCGAAACGTTTGCCAAAGTGAGTCATACCAATACCAACAATATAAACTGGCGCAAGCATGCTCACATGACCTCAACCGAAGGGCGACGATTCTGTGCTATGCGAAAACGAGAAGCTACAAAGGCTAAATCAGCTAAGCATGCATTCCCAGCCGCATTTAAACCAGTCACATGATAGTCACTATACGCCGCGGCAAAGTTAATCCACATCGCGCCAGTTAAGTTAATGCTTAGGTTTGCGCCGGCATAAGCGTATCGGTCGACCCAAAGGTCAATAAATTTGTCGCTCGTGGAGTAGAGGTAACAGGATATAGTTCCTCTAGTCTGAGCCAGGTGTGTTGCTTGGTTTGCTGCAGCATCTCCATCCTCTGTAGCAACAATATAAAGTACTGGGCCGAACCGTTCTTCCGCATATAAATGTTCGTGCTCTGAACTGGCAACGATGACTAGCGGTGTCATTGTGCGAGCATCAGGAAAATCAGGGTGACGATAAGGCTTAGCTTCGCGTAATATTCTTAAGCCCTCTTGGCGAGCAGTTGCGGCGGCAGTTGCAACAACCTCAATGCTAATATCCCCCTGAACTGCCCCCATAATTGCTGCCGCGGTCGCAGGGTTATCAGCAATGTCATCAATCTGAGCAACCAACTGCGAAGCAACATCAGCAAATGAAACTTTACCTTCGGCAGTTTGAACACCACCTTTGGGTACAAAAACAACTTGTGGGCTAGTACACATTTGTGCCGAGAACAAACACGTAGCTCGAGCTATGGCTCGCGCAGTTTCTTGCAATGAGTCGACCGACTCAATCACCACGCTGTTAACCCCTGCGGTTTCGGTATACAACAATTTTTTAGTTACATTATTTTCAAGGTAACTACCGTACTTTGGACTACCTGTAAAATCGATGATTTGAACTCTGGGATCATCAACGTAGCGGCCTGCAATAGGGGCATCTTTGCGGTCTACCGCTAACGTCACCAAGTTAGGGTCGTAGCCAAATTCGACAAGTATTTCTCTACAGGTTTCTACCACCATCGCCATGGGCAGCACTGCAATTGGATGCGGCTTGATAACAACTGGGTTGCCGGTTGCCAAACTTGCAAAAAGAGCTGGATAAGCATTCCATGTAGGGAATGATGCGCAACATATTACCAAGCCAATCCCTCTGGGAACCAAAGTATAAGCCTTCTGTAAGGCAATATCTTCACGCCCAAATTGGCGCTGATAAGTGGCGTTTGGAATAACGTTTTCCATGGCTTGTGACGCATAGGCAAGTGCTTCGATACCGCGATCCAGTGCGTTTGGCCCTGAACCACTGAACGCCTGCGTATAGCTTTGCCCCGCTACATGCATGACAGCATGCGCCATTTCGAAATTACGTTCATACATACGTTGGGCAATTTCCAAACAAATCGCCACACGCAACTCAGGGGCAGCTTTGCCCCACTTAGCACTGCCCTGCTGTGCAGCAGTAAGCAGTTGCTCAGGGTCACAGACCGGGTATTGAATGTCTAGTGGCCGCTGTGTAAAAGGAGATACTTCTTCACCGTGCCACTCAACAATGCCGGGCAAGTCTAAGTTAAACTTTTTACCAACCTGCGCTTCAAAACATTTCTTCCCCGCTGCAGGCTTTTCGTTACCGTGAATTTTGCTCGACGGTGAGTCTTTAAACGGGCTCCAACTTCGCCTCGACATAATAGCTTCCCGAGCAGCACTTAGTGTCGCTTGATGCTTTTGGATGAGTCGAGATTCTTGTTCGTTTATTTTGCCCATATTAATGCGTTTCCAAGCCAACTTTAGTAAGTATGTTTACACAAGTGAGTATGGTTATGCAAGTATATCAATCAAAAATAGACGGACCATGCTTTTGCTTGTTGCGCCAGTAGCGTTTTCCAGCCGCATACCGCTACCAATCTTTGATTAAGTGCTATAGGTGATTACGTAGGAAGACGCCAAGGCCATGCCAACGAGAACTGAAACGAATGATCACAGAGAGTTGAAACTTGCTCTGAATTAAGTGTGGTTAGCACGCACCTTGATGGGTAGAAACTAGATTACGACCTTTGTGTTTCGCTGACTAGAGTGCACTGTCGGCTTTACTAAATAGGTCTCGCCAACTGTACAACATACCGGTTGACGCGGCGATGCCAATACTCACCGTGGTTTGAATCTGTTGCCCTGCGTACTCGACTCGTGCCTCAGCAACCTTTTTGAGTAACCGTTCGGCTACCCGATGAGCTTTGTCTGCGCTGAGCCCCAGCATCAAAATAGCAAACTCTTCGCCGCCGAGTCGACCGAACAGGTCGACGGATCGTATCTCTGAGCGTGGACAGTATTAACGCTTCGTAGGGGCGTATATCACCTTTATAATTTTGTTCATAGCCACAAAACTGTCATCATGGCGTTTTATAGTTTGAGCTAACCCTACGCAATAGAAAAACATTTTGTGGAAGCTGTTCTTTTCTCTTCACTTTATCGCAGTTATTGGAAAACTTTGTGCCAGAAGTTAAGGGCTAACTTTGGCGAAGGGCCGCCCGATCCAGAAGACATTACTCAACAAGCTTTCATAAAATATCGCCAGCAAGCGGCAAGTAAAAACATCGAGAACCCTCAAGGCTATTTGTATACGTTGGCAAAAAATCTCTATATTGATCAGTATCGCTCACAAAATCGATACGATGGTTTAATTGATGATGTGTTTGCTGACCTTGCACTGGAGCCCATCAATACAAATTCTTCCGAAGATATTGCGTTAAAAAATGAAAAATTAGCTGTGATTGATGACGTAATAGCCGCGTTGCCAGAGAAACAGCGTTTACTTATAAAAGCCAACCGAATTCACGGAGAAACCTACCACCAAATATCAAAGCGCACCGGATACTCAGTATCGAACATTTGTCGCACGCTAGAATTGGTGAATAAGGCATTACAAGAAGCGGTAGATAATTGGGAAAATGGCCATCCACCACACTTTTGAAAAGAAGCGTCGCAATGACAGAAATTGAAAAGCAAGCCAATAAGTGGCTAATTCTTCTTCATAGTGGCGAGGCTTCACAACAAGACATCCAGGCATTCAAGCAGTGGCTTCAAGTCTCTTCATGTCATGTTGAAACATACAGACACGCTGAATCATTGTGGCGGATGACTCGTTATTCGGAATCGTTATATACAACTCACACAACCCGCTCTAGCCGCAAAAGTACATATATGTTGAGCACTATGGCAACTGCTGCATTATTGCTAATCGCATGTGTGCTTTTTTTTCAGTTACAGCCTGTTTCTCCCATGCAAGGCGAGCGGCTACTCACCACTGATGTAGGGCAAATACAAACCTTTACACTTGCTGATAACTCTTCGGTTACTTTGGGGGGAGACAGCAAGGTCAGCGTGTGGTTTGAAGAAGCTCAGCGCAGCACTCGTCTTATTAAGGGTGATGCCCTGTTCGATGTTCAACACGCCCCCCAGCGTCCCTTTGTTACTTACATTGATGATGCGCAGATTACGGTGTTGGGTACGCGCTATGACGTACAGAAAAGGCCTTATCAAAACAGCGTTACGGTGGGGCACGGAAAGGTTAATGTAGCCAATAATCGTGAGGAGGTAAGTCTCACTCCAGGCCAAAAAGTAAACCTTGTTACCAATAAAATTGGTAAGGTTTCGTATGTTGAGCCTGATTTTTTTGCGCAATGGAAACAGCAACGTTTTGCCTTTTCTCATCATACACTAGAAGACGTAGTATCGGTTATTAATCGCCACAACTTAACGCCGGTACGAATTGCCACACCCACTTTACGGACACTTCGTGTTACCGTCGCTTTCTCGGCCGTGCAGAGTTTTCAGGTATTGGAAAGTTTGGCACAGCAATATGAATTCGATATCAAAAAAACGCCTTCTGAAATCCTACTTTTTTAGTGAAGTTTTTATGAAGCTTTAATGAATGGTGAAAAATATAGGTTTCGCAAACGTTAGGTAAGTAGCACATGTTTTAACTACTTAAAAATGGAAGAACCTATGTTTACACATTCTCGCTTTACACCTATTTGCTTAGCGTTGGGCGTTGCCCTAAGTTCTGGCTCATCTTGCGTTTATGCTCAGTCGACCAATACAGTAACGCTGACAGATGCAATTAGTCGTTTATCTGCTCAGTACAAGGTTGTTATTCTAACTACCATTGCAGATAGTGATTCTGTAAAAGTTCCACCGGTTACTGCTTCTGTGACTATAGAGCAAGCGCTTGCAACTATGTTAGCGGGAACTGAATTGGAGGTGATAAAAGATGGTAAAGGTTCTTATGTTATTCAAACCAAGTCATTAAAAAAGACAAGTGAAACGTCACAGGAAGCGTTAAAGAAAGCGAGCTCCACTGAGCCCACTATGACATTGGGGCAAATTGAAGAAATTGTCATAACAGCGCAAAAAACTTCTCAGAACCTGCAACAGGTGGCTGCTTCTATCTCCGCAGTGAATGGGGAAAATCTAGAAAAAATGAATGTGAACAGCGTGTTTGATCTGTCTGGTAAGTTGCCGGGGCTAGTAATGACCAGTGTTCAAGGGTATCGACCTACTGTCTCCATTCGCGGGATCGGCAATGAAATTCCTGACAACGCAGGAACCAAGCAGGCTGTTGCATTTCATGTAGATGGCGTTTTCATGGCAAATGATTATGCACTTCTCGCGGACATGTCTGATGTTAGCAGAATCGAGATGACGCGAGGGCCAGACGGTACACTTTACGGTAACAGCTCTACCGGCGGTGCTATTAATTTAGTGTCTCACAAGCCTCAACACGACGAATTATTTGGGGCTATGAGCTTCGCAGCCGGCGCATATTCTCAGCAGGAAGCAAGAGCAATGGTCAATGTTCCGGTAAACAATGAACTTGCGTTTCGTGTTAGCGCCTCACATCGTCAGCGAGACGGATATACTGAAAACAAAGCGATTGAAAATTATGAGCTAGATGATGTGGATAACGAAACCATCAAGGCACAGATTAGTTGGCAGCCGTCAGATGATATCAATGTGCTTTTTCAACATCAGGTGTTTTCCAGTGACACACATGGTCCAGCCCTTAAAGGTGGGTTCGATACCATTTCTGACGACCCTCGCGTTGTTTATCACGATACACCCGAGTTCTATCGCCTTAATACGCAGTTGAGTAGTTTTCATTTCGACTGGACATTGCCCGGAAGTGCGTTGAGTGTGATTTTAAGTAAGCAGCGGTATCACATGCGCCGAAAGTTTGATTTTGACCGGTCGTCACTTACCGCCAACGACCCTGCGCCACTACCATTAGTAGGAGAGTTAGATTTATTGGGAGAAGCGCCTATTCCGCAGTTTGTAGGAAATTTGTCTCAATTAGACCATTCATATACAGCTGAAATTAACCTTACTTCTGCACCTGACGCCGACGGGCTTAAATGGGTAGTGGGAGCATTCTTTTTAGATACAGAAATTTTCAGCAATACCCGTAACTTTTATGATGCAGACAGAGATGGCGAGCCGGTAAATGAAACTATTACTGGCCCGAATATTTTTGCAGACAACGCCGATATCGATTTTATCAATTCAGACTATCGCAATTTCAATTCATACGCCATATTTGGCCAATTTACCTATCCGTTTTCAACTCAGCTGGCGGTTACCGCTGGTTTGCGCTTTACCAATAATAAATTTGAAGATGAACGTTGTAGCTTAAATTGTGTTCCCACTCGTTCACCAATCACCAGTACGCCAGCCAACGAAACCGACAATGTTACCGGAAAGGTTGCACTGGAATATACGTGGAACCAAGACATGATGAGTTACGTTTCTATTGCCACAGGAGTAAAGCCAGCTGGTTCAAACAGTAGCGCAGATACTCGCTTTTTTCCTGAAGTCTTCGATCAGGAAGAAGTTATAGCGTATGAAGTGGGTAACAAAGCGGAATTATTCAATAAACGCAGCCGTTTGAATATTGCCGCTTTCTATTACGATTACAAAGATTATTTATTTGAATCTAGCGGTATCGGCCGATTTGCGTCAGGGGCATCTAACTTACCTGAAGCGGAGATTTACGGTATTGAGGTGGAATCTGATACTTGGGTTACTGAATCGTTGTCCCTTACTTTATCATTAAGTGCAATGGAGTCTGAAATCATCAAGGGCCGTGATGCAATCGACCGTGCAGAGGCCGAAAACCAAAGTGTGGGTCTTATTCTTGCCGGTGCTAGCAGTGAAGAGATTAACGCTGCGCGAGAAGCAACCGCAATTAATCTAACGGGTAACGAACTCCCCAAAATACCAGACCTTATGGCTAACGTAGGGCTCGTCTACTACCTTACTGACAGCATGGGGGGCGAATGGGAGTTTTCTGGGCAATACACTTATCGAGGTGAATTTTATGCCAGAGCATTTAACTCATCGCAAAGAGATAATGTCCCCTCGTATGGTATGACAAACCTCAATGTTACTTACTTTACACCACAAAAAAGCTGGAAGATTGACCTTAATGTACATAATCTATTCGATGAAGACGCGGTTATTACCCGCTTTACCGATACTTTTGGTCTGGGCTTTAGCAGCGATCAATATCTTGCTCCACGAACCGTCACTTTACGAGCCAAATACTTTTTCTAGGAAAGCAGTGTGATAAGAAGAGACTTCATTAAGTTAAGTCTGGCAACAGCGGGTTTACCCGTTGTTGGCTGTGCGCAAACAAGCAATCCGTTTGTCTACCGGTGCGCCATTACCAGTGGACCTGCGGTCGGTAGTGCTACTCAGTACAGCGCCATTATCTGGTGTAGGGCCAATCGAAATAGTGTTCTTGCCGTAGAAATAAGCGAAACCGAAAGTTTTAATAACATCGTTACTGTAATAGGTAGTGAGGCGCAAGCTGACCGTGATTTTAATTGCAAAGCAACATTAACATCGTTAAAACCGGGCACAGAGTATTATTATCGCTGTCACATGCGCGATACTGAAACTGGCGTGCGAATAAGCGATGATGTATCTGGACGCTTTTGTACAGCACACGCGACGGCGGCAGCGCTTAGTTTTTGTTGGTCTGGAGACACCGCTGGACAAGGCTATGGCATAGACCCTACCCATGGGGGAATGAAAACTTATCAAGTCATGTTGCAACATCAGCCCGATTTTCTTGTTCATTGTGGCGATCAAATTTACGCAGACAACCCCATTTTACCGGAATTAAAAGCTGAAGATGGCAGTGTTTGGCAAAATCGACATGCGGACTATGTCGATCATGTTGCGCAAACCACCCAGGATTTTAGGGATCGGTTTTATTACAATTACTTTGACCCTCACTTCGCAGCGTTTCATCGCCACGTTGCAACCTACTATTTATGGGATGACCATGAAGTGCGTAATAACTGGTATCCAAATCAAATAGTAGAGGATCAGCGATACGAAACTAAACAAGCGTCCACCTTAGCTCAGCGTGCACGCACCGCCATGGTTGAGTGTAATCCGTTACCTGATACAGCAAGACAGCAGCTTTATCAGCATGTTTCGCGAGGGCCGCTGCTTGATTTATTTTTGGTGGATATGCGCAGCTATCGCACTGCAAACCGAACACCTTCTCAAACAAGAGAGGACGTGAAGGAGCATATATTTGGTGCCCAGCAATTGGCTTGGTTGAAAGCGTCGCTGCTTGATGCTAAAGGTGTGTGGAAAATTATAGCCTTGGACATGCCCATAGGTTTAGTGGTCGAAGATTATCACGACGGTACTATTGAAGCTGTTGCTAACCGCGACGGGCCAGTTACTGGCCGTGAAGTAGATGTTGCTGAACTGCTTAGTTTCATAAAACTGCACGATATAGAAAATGTCCATTTTATCACCGCTGACGTGCATTATTGTGCGTCTCATTATTATTCGCCCACCAACGCACAATTCAAACAGTTTAAGCCATTTTGGGAATTTGTAAGCGGCCCACTTCACGCTGGCACCTTTGGGTCTAATCGTCTTGATAACACGTTCGGGCCTGAGCTGGTGTTTAAAGGCATACCAGACGACCTGCCACCAAATTTATCACCGGTGTCGGGGTATCAGTTCTTTGGTGTAATGAGTATAGATGCGCAGAGTCAGAAATTAACTGTGTCTCACATTAATCGTGAAGGTGACGTCTTGTGGTCTAAGGTACTTAAACCTGAAAAACAACGTGCTGCCCAACAGTATCAGCAATCGCTTTAGTGACGTTGTACTATAGGCAAAAATTGTCTTTTTTTCTGAAGGCAAGTAACTACGGCAGGAGATAAGGGGTATGGTTCCTTCCCTGCCGTGTTTTCTTTTGAGTTATTTGTACACCAATGCAAGACAACAATGTTAAACGCATAGAAACGTACTGTGAGAACTAGTCTTTATTCTCTGAAACGTGAGCCGGTTCTTCATTGCTATAGTACATTACGCCAAGTTCGATTTTTTCTCTCCCTTGAGCAAGTCGGTGCTTGCTGGTATCGCGTAGGGAGTAAACTAGTTATATATCCTTTTCAAAGGTGTTACTAGTCGCTATCCTTGGCATTATTTGGGAGTTATTAAAAGCAATTATGAATAGAAATACACTTATACTCTTTCTGCTGAGTTTCTCCATATTGTCATGCGGGTTACCCAATGATGCTTATGCTCAAGTTAAGAAAAGCACATCCGGCATATGTCATGACTCTTCGAGTGCATCCTATAATCGAACCAAGAATTTCGAAGTCTTTAATACTATTGAAGCCTGCCTTGAAAGCGGTGGCCGATTGCCTAAATCAAAATCGTCATATCAACAAGCGGAAAAAGAAGCATTAAGGGAAGGCAGAGTTTTTACCTCTGACTATGATAGAGCCGATTGGCCGCATTGGATTGACGATGACAGCGACTGCCAAAATACACGCCATGAAATGTTGATATTAACATCTAACACTCCTGTTGAGTTTAAAACCGATAGAGGTTGTCAAGTCGCTGTCGGCGAATGGTATGACCCTTATTCGGGGGACACATTTACCGATTCTACTGCGCTTGACCTTGACCACATTGTTCCTCTCAAATTTGCGCACGGTCATGCTGGCGATAAATGGTCCCGAGATAAACGGCAGGCATTTGCAAATGACCCTCAAAATCTCCTACTTGTTAAAGCATCGCTTAATCGACAAAAAGGCGCCAAAGGCTTAGATGAGTGGTTACCACCAAATCATGCTTATCGATGCGAGTACATAGAACGGTTTATGGGCGTCATTGACAAATATGGTCTTCTACTTATACCTAGCGAGAAACGAGTTATCAATAGGATGCAGAAAGCCTGTATGGGTAATTAGCCCGTGAAACATAACGGACAGGTCATCGCAAAAAATTAAGCATCCGTGCGCTAGTCCAGTTACCTCTTCGAAGAAAGTCAGTTAAATTGCTCCGTATCCCTATCACAAATAGGTTTTCTAAATGGAATGTTCATACATTAATGACGTGAGGGCTATTGTCGCCGACACCTACCTCGCTTATACATGCGATATCGATGGTGCAGAAGCGTTTAGACGATTTGTTTCAAAGAAAAAACCTCTTCTTGATGTTCGCAGAGACCCTAAGTTTTCAGCGTTTACAGACGAAGAACTGATTGATGAGATGTTTTTGCTAGAGGAAGATATACTTTTAGTTTTTTGGAAAAATCTGAGGTCACAGGATATTACACACCGATAACTAATGAATGCTATCTTATAAACTTACTTTTCTTGCAAGTTACAAAGTTTACTGGATAAAAAAGAAGATTTTTAACCGTCTGATTTTCATTCGTTTTTTCCGTTTTAAAAGTAATCGCATTGTAATTGTCAGTAGACAATTTAAGACGTTTGGCGATACACCTTTCTGTAAAGGTGCCGGCTACTGACTTTGAAAAAAGTGCGCTATTGAGGGTGAATAATATTAGACGTGCAATTAAAGCCCGATTTTGTGGCAGATGCAATTGATGTTGAGTAAAAGTTAAAGTTCCACATTTCACTTATAACCTCCCAATTTCTAATATCATTCAAATTCGAAGAGGCATCATTACCACTAAGATTGAAATAGTTGACAGTATGACTACATGAGCGGCAGCGGATAGTGTAAAAATGAAAAACACTAGGCATTATGTTCCTCTAAAAACTGGCCTCTCCTCCGCACTTGAAGCAGGGCCTCAACTCAATATGGGAAAACTGGCCAACATCATATGGGGGACTTGGCTGACTCATCACTACCTCCCTATAAATAAGCGTTTATAAACACAGTATAAACATTTTCTATATCGCATAGATAACTAAACGCTTACGTTTTACTTAATCGCTATTTGCTGCCTCAACTTTTTTACACTTGAGCAAAGATAAAAAGTTAGCTTTCCGCTTCCGATTACGATTTCTGATGCAGCAAATAGGGCTCACTTCAGCAGCAAATTTAAAATGGCTAAAGGGTTGTATATCTCTGTCAAGACAGTTGGGTGACGTCAACATGTTGGAGATATACAAGATGAAAACTAAGCTGCCTCTTATTGGTATTTTTTGGGTCTACAAGTCGACTGTAATTGCTAAAGCAATGCCTTTGAATAGAGCAGAGCCTGATAGCCTTTCACTCTATGACAGTGACTTTAGCCATATAGTAGAGTGGGAAGATCATAGAATATACCTTCCGTGTTTTCCTGAGCTTATTGCTGTTGAATATCAAGAAATCAGCAGGGGTAGAGTGATTTACTCTGGAAACTCAACATCCTTTAAAATTTATGCAGACAGAGAAGTTGTAGAGAGCGTAGAGCTTCAAAACTTAATATGTGATAAATTTGACCTTATACCGAGTCAATGCACTTGGAAGCTAGATAAGCATTACCGCATTTTTAGTTCATGAAAAGCTTACGAAAAAGTTAAAAAGTCGCTCAGTAAAGAATACGCAAGCAAATCATAGGGACATGACGTTGAATATATTTGAAGTGATAAACAATAATATTTCTGACTTTGTAGAAAACCAAGAAAATAAAGCGCTCAAGAGAGGTACAGGCTCTTATTCGATACCGTTTAGAGGCTCTATCTTCGGGGAAATCGAGACAGAAAAAGTATTAAGTAAGCTCAATGCCGAATCAGTTGATGTAATTTGGTTAGGCTCAAATCCTAATGTTCCTGAATCTCTCGACGCTATTTTGACACCTTCCTCCCCTTCTCACTACGAGGGTTTTGTGCAACAAACCATGAACGACAATTTCAGCGAAGCGTACAAAAATAGTGAAGGTGCGAATGCCCCATTGTGGGACCCTATTAACAAGCCAAATAACAAGTGGCAATTCTACTCTGAGATATTCAATAAGCGGTTTGGTGAATACAAAACGCTCATGGCTAACATAGTGCTGTGGGGAAGTAAGGACTTTAAAAGCTTCACTTCTCAGTTGGCTGAATACGATAAAGCACTTCTAGACAGAGCCATTCAGTTTTCTTGCGAGCTGAACAATCAGATAATCGAGCACTTCAAGCCAAAGGTTGTTCTTGTTCCCAAAAGCTTTATTAGCGCATCATCAAAGAATTGGCTGCTACACTCTTCAAACTTAACAGACATAAAACATCACGAAGTGAAAGGTAAAGTAACGTTCAAGTTTTCAGTAGGTAGACTGCAAAATGACCTTTTTGAAACAACTGTAATATCAGCCCCCCACCCTTCATATACACCTAGAATTGGGCGTGAATTTAGAGAATCTGCGCAAAACGCCTTTTTTTCAGTATTACAAAATTGCTAATACACGTTAATCTATTTCATGAGACGGATTAGTTTTATGTTTGTTCAAGCATTCTCCATACTTTGCTTGGGGAGATTTTGATGGATTTTAAAGTGACTTGATGACGGAGGCAGGCTTATCAACACTTCCCGATGAAGAGTACACGGGGAATTAGTCGCACAACAATGCATTTATTTTTTACGGCTTATCCAATAAAAACCGCCTATCAACACAACGAATGCTAATACCACTGCTGAGGTACCTAACAATTGAATGGTGTTCACAAATTTTCCTTCCTTTTTCGACAGCCAAATTTTGACCTGCCTTCAAGACTAACATTTACTTATCTTCGGGCTTAGAGAAAACTTCAGGAAAATACTTTTCACCGATTCTATCCCAATCAATGAATATCGCAGCACATAATGCCACGACCAGAAATCCAATCGTTGTATATATGATTAACTGGTACATAATTCGCCTAATTAGTCCATTTCCCTAGACTTTAAACGCTATTTAAAAAACCGCAATCATGTAAACCCGAATTTCACCCAAAAAAATACATATAACTATAAATTAGATTCAAAGATTAGAAAATCCAATAACAGCGTAGTTTGCGAGGTTATTTTCTAACTTTTATCTAACTTTCTATTTGCTCTTTATACTCACGATAAGTCGCTCAACAGCAGGCACTAGTGCAGTCGGTATACGCATTGTTTTACTGCCTTTGCCTTTTTTACGGCTTGCATTATACCTTAAGCTCATTTGTGTGTATAAATTCAATAAATGCGTGATTCCCCAACTATTACGGTAGTAAACTCAAACGATTCAAACGCGCACAGCAGCATCTATGGTTGCTATGTCACCTGACAGAGC
>NZ_JANHZQ010000045.1:0-33290 GCF_041414725.1 Alteromonas sp. DY56-G5
GCCTTACTGGATCTATGCGGTTACAGTTTTGCACCGCGATACGCGCAGTTCAGTAGTGTCATCAATGATCTGTTTGACGTAACTGAAAATGAACACGGCGGCACCAACCTTGCCCTGAAAAAGCCCATCAGGACGAATGTCATCGAAACGGGATGGCAGGATATTAGGCGCATTGTTCTGTCACTTCAGACAAAGCGAACGACACAGGCAATGCTGGTAAGAAAGTTGTCTGGTTATCCTTCGGGGCACCCGACATTACAGGCGCTGACGGAGTATAATCGACTGGTCAAAGCGCAATATTTACTGGATTACATAGACAATGCCAGTTTGCGGCAGTACGTTCAGCGTGCCCTTAACCGGGGAGAAGCGTGGCACTTCCTGAGACGGGCTATTGCGTCGGTGAATGGCGATCAGTTCCGAGGCAAAAACGAGAGTGAAATCGCTATCTGGAATGAATGTGCAAGATTGCTTGCCAACGCGATCATCTACTTCAACTCCGCGATACTGAGTCATCTGCTGGGACACTTTGAAGCGAGAGGAGATGAAGAGAAAGCGGGTATCACTCGTGCTGTTTCGCCCGTTGCGTGGCAAAATATCAACTTAAGCGGAACGTATAACTTCACTAATACTGGGAAATTGCCCAATATTGGCGAAATAACAAGGCCGATAGTGGATGATTAGGCTCCAAGCTGAAAGTAAACCACCTCCGCAGCCATTTATTGGTGTGGTCTACAGAGGATTATGTCTTTTTAGAGGGGAAAATCCCTAGAACCCCAAGATGGTGGCCTCACTGATGCCGGTGCTCAATATGCTCACATCAAGTGAATTAGGGCCACTGTTATCACCGATTGCAAACGATGTGGATGACAGCCGGTTAATTACGGATTCTGGCCGTATTATCAACAATGCCCAAGTGGCGTATATCGGCTTGGATTCATTAACTGACGCCATGGTTGGCAGCGCCATTGGTTCGTTGCTTTTGTCCGATCTCACTGCTGTGGCCGGTGATCGCTATAACTATGGTGTTGAAAATCGTCCCGTAAATATCTTCATCGATGAGGCGGCTGAAGTCGTCAACGATCCCTTCATTCAACTGCTCAACAAAGGCCGTGGCGCAAAAATGCGTTGTGTAATTGCTACTCAGACCTTTGCTGACTTTGCAGCTCGTACAGGCAGTGAAGCTAAGGCTCGCCAGGTGTTAGGTAACATCAACAACTTGATAGCCCTTCGGGTGATGGATGCCGAAACGCAGCAGTACATTACCGACAATCTGCCTAAGACTCGGTTGCAGTACATCATGCAAACTCAAGGTATGTCGTCCAACTCGGACAGCCCCGCGTTGTTTACCGGCAATCATGGCGAACGCTTGATGGAGGAAGAAGGCGATATGTTTCCACCGCAGTTATTAGGCCAGCTTCCCAACCTGGAGTACATCGCCAAGCTTTCAGGTGGCCGCGTGATCAAAGGCCGCATTCCTATTTTAACCAGCTCTACACAGGCAGCATAAGGAGTCTGTATGCATCATTCTGTCTGTCTGAAAATGACAACACTTACCAGTAAAGAAATGCTCGCTCAGTGGCAGCAACATAATCCCCAGTTCAAGGAAACCTTAAGACTACTTGAAACCGACTGGCCTCATGCTTTGGCCTCAGTGCACTGTTTGGCGGACTATTTAACAGATGCGCTCACTTTAGATGGCCATTCCATCTTTGATTTGTGTCTGTGTAATGGCTTGGGCAGTTATGAAGAAGTCAGTTGTGATGATGATAGTGTACGCCTTTGGCATTTCATTGAGGCACTGACCTGGGCTGCCGCCAGTGCTTTAACGGGGATTCGCCTGCGTGATCCTGACCATTTCGAGTGGGCCGCCGTGGATGGTGTGTATTTCCACACCTGGATTCGTAATCGTCCAAATCGGATGGCGTATTTGGCTGAAGGACGTATTGATGTGCGTTATGTCAGTGACCATACATCGACAAAGCGGCTTCAGCAAGTGATTAAAGCTCGGATTATGACGCCAACCGTTGCAGCCATGCTGGCGCGAGTAGAAGAGGATGTTTGGCATGAGCAAGCATAAGTCCGTTTGGCTGCTGTGTCTGGCACTGATGCTGGAGATTATTGCCATTGGCGTGTTAGTGCCCGGTGATTGGACTGGCCGGGTCATCAGTAAAGAGAAGCAGATGATCCAAAACCAATTGGGCGCACAAACAAGCTATTGGATTGGTCAAACTAGCCATCGCTGGTATCAGTCATGGATTGTGGATACGCAGATGGAGCAATCTGTGCGTGATTTTCTAATCCCCACTGAAGAACAGCGACTTCGTTCTAAAGGGATGGAGAACATGGGAGGCTTTTGGTTTGTGTGGGTAGAAGACCGTATTCAGGCATTTTTTGATGTGCTGTACCAAGTGTTCACTCGATTTGCGTTGCTGATGGTCTGGTTGCCCTTTGCGCTTATTCTCATGTTGCCGGCGTTGTGGGATGGCTTAATGACCTGGAAGATTAAGAAGACAACATTTGATTTTTCGAGCCCTATCATTCACCGCTACAGCATGATTATCCTGGGCTCAGGTGTCATTTTGCTGTTTATGGGATTGTTCGCCCCACTGGCTATTCCACCGGTGGTGTTACCGTCGCTGATCATCGGTTTGGCATTGATGGCGGGGTTGGCGTTAAGTCACTTGCAGAAGAAGATATGAGGCCCATCAGGCCTCATCTTGTAGAGCTAAAACCTTACGCCTACGGTATTGCCGTTCTCGTCTTCAGCAGGCAAATGGTAAGTATCAATAAGGTGGCCTTGAAGCCAAATATATTGAGGCATCCAAAAAGAGTACTGTCGTATAAGAGCCAATACTTCTTTTAACGGTTTGTTTGCATGAGGCTCGGCAAGACGAAAGTACATGAATGAGCAATCATCTCGAAAATACTCATGAAGCTCTGAATCCGATAGCGTTTCTTTTAGCGGCCTGTTTTGTTCGTCGTCCTCATCAGGGGAGTTGGCATAAATTTCAAATAGCTGCTTTTCAGTAAGTATCTCCAATAAGTGGTCTTTAATTAAAACCCCATCACTGGTATCGACATCCATACCATCTTTGACATCAAAAGCCATGACACATCCAGAAGATAATGCCACTTCTGATGGTTTCAGTACGTCATTAGCTTGTACAACCTGATGCCAATGATTAAAACCAGCAGATACTGCAATTTCATCGAGTGCTTCAGTGTGTGTAATGGATTTTTCACGTTTAAGCTTTCGTGCTTTTTGCTTTAAACGTTCAACCGAGGCAGAGGAAATGATTTTAGTAATTTGCATTGAGTTTCTCCTATTAGCGAATACGGTGCCCACTGCCGAGGTCGCAGAAAAAACCTAAGCAAAAAATAAATTTGATATGCATGTCGTCCCGTCCGGGTTTGCTAAAGTGGGCAGCTGGTCTCGACACGACCAATATCCCCATCATATCAACCGCATCAAAAAGATCAATTGTTAGTATTGTCTGATTAGAACCCTCAAAACCTTCAAGAATTCGGCATCTAGCTGACCACTGAAGCTGCCAATCCCGAGGCATCCTTCACTTCTCAATTCAAACAACGAGGAGTGACTATGGAACCTGTAAATATTCCATCCTATATCGATGACCCGCCGCACTTCCTGCTTTGGAGTGCCGATGAGATGGCTCCCATTCTGTTGGGGCTAGTGATCGGCATTTTTACCGGTAATGCCTTGGTTTTATGCCTGTTGGGGTTGGTAACAACCAAGCTCTATCGGCGTTTTCGTGATGGCCGCCCAGATGGTTTTATTCTTCACGCCATCTACTGGGGCGGACTGTTGCCAACCAAAGCCAAGACGATCCCTAACCCATTTATCAGGAGCTATCTGCCGTGAAGTTCGACGTGTTTTTAAAATCATGGCAAGGCACGCAATTAGAGAACCGATGGCAACGGTTCCTGATTGCAGTGCTGGTGCTATCTAACTTGCTGCTTGCGGTAGCGGCATTTTCTCGCAATACCGTGGTAGCCATTCAACCGCCAACCTTGTCTGAAACGGCTGAAGTGTCACGAAACCAGGCTACTCAGCCTTACTTGGAATCCTGGGGGCTCTACCTGGCTGAGCTTATGGGCAACGTGACGCCGGGTAATGTGTCTTTTATCCGGGTTGCTATTGAGCCGCTACTTTCTCCAGCGGTGTACCAGCAAGTGGTCGATGCACTGGAGATTCAGGCAAGACAAATCCGGGAAGACCGAGTCACGCTCAAATTCCAACCCAGACAAGTGGAGTATGAGTATGAAACCGGCCATGTCTTTGTGACCGGTTATTCCTTGGTCTCTGGACCATCTGGAGATGAACAGCGCCAAACTCGCACCTATGAGTTTGACATCGATATTGAGCAATACCGTCCAAAGCTCAGTTGGATGGATACGTATGAGGGGCAAGCTAGAACGAAGCGAGTTCGTGAAAAGTTGACCCAAGAGCAAAACCGGAGGGTGAATGATGCGAACCAAAATTAGTCGATGGATGATACCAAGCTTAATCGCAATGAGCTTGAGTGGCGTCCTGTTATCTCAAGCTTCTTATGCAGACGTGGAATTGCCGATTGTACCAGCCAGTGTGATGAAGCAGTCTGCTACTGCAAATCCACCGGTTCAAAGCAATTCGGTTGCAGCGGATACGCCAACAATGCTACTGATGACACCGGGGGTTAATGAACTGATCCCTGTAGCACTTGGTCATCTGAATCGGATTGTGACGCCGTTTGAATCGCCTCAGGTGAGAACAACCAGTGATGCTCAGACGCAAATCAAGGGGAATGTTGTATATGTAGCCACGGACAAAGAATCACCGGTTTCACTTTACATCACTCCGCCTGGTCAGGAAGCTCCCGCATTATCTGTCACCTTAGTACCTCGTCGTATTCCACCGCGTGAAATCACCTTAGCTATTGATGGTCAGCAGTGGCCTATTAAGGGCGTCGTGAACCGAAAAGCCGCCACTTGGGAAACGGCTCAGCCATACGTCGATAGCTTACGTGATTTACTCAGACGCCTTGCACTAAATGAGTTACCACAAGGCTATGACATCCGTTTAGCTGGCCAAACTGACACAAGCCCGAAATGTTTTCAGCCTGGCTTAAAGTTTGGTTTTAAACAGGGGCAAATTGTGACGGGACATTACTTCACCGTCTATGTAGGACTGGTTGAAAGCTTTGCCGATGAGCCGATAGAAGCCAGTGAGATAGCCTGCAATGCACCAGGTATAGTGGCAAGCGCCTACTGGCCTCGCAATATCTTGTTGCCGGGCGAAAAGACTGAGTTGTATGTGGTTGTTCGCAATCATCGTGAAGAAGCGGTGGAAAGTCAGCGACCTTCGCTTCTTGTAGGAGGTGAATAACGATGAAAGCACAATGGGAGCAATTGAGCCCGAACATGAAGCGGGGCCTATCGGTTGCAGGTATTGCTGGTGGTCTCATCCTTATGGTGATGGTGTTTTCACCTAATCCTGACGATGGCGCGAACAGTCGGAACCGGCAGGAAACGATCCGGCACATTCTTACGGATACCAATACTCGTGATGTTGGGGTCGATAGTTTGGCTGCGAACGTAAAACTACTCAGTGAGCGCAATGAACAGTTACGTCGTGAAGTTGAGCGCTTGCGTCGTGACGTCGATTCAGGACGGCTAAGCCCAGGTTCGCCTTCTATACCAAGTGAGGTCAATGCGGAGTTGGTTCGCCTTCGAGCGGAACTTAATGATGTTCGCGCTGGAGGTGATGCAGCAGTTGAAGGCACAAATAGCCGTTTTGAAGTGCCTTTATCTGCCATGGAATTGCCTAAAGACGAAAAGCCACTGCCGTCTAACCCAGACGACTATTTTGCCAATGCGCCGCTGCCAGATCCGCTCTATCGGCAGCCAGCCAGTGGCCAAGGTTCACGAGCACGGGATGTTCCATTGCCGCCAATCACGATTCGTATGATTGAGCCTGAAGTGGTTGCTGAACCAGAGGTTGTTGTGCAAGAAGCGCCGCCTTTGTATTTACCGGCGGGCAGCATCATCTCAGGTACTTTGATCACAGGTTTGGATGCACCTACTCACGAGTCCGCAAGACGCGAACCTTTTCCTGCATTGCTGAGGATTCAAAAGGAAGCCATTTTACCCAACCGATTTAGAGCGGATATCAAAGAGTGTTTCTTGATCGCCGCAGGTTACGGTGATTTGAGCTCTGAGCGTGCTTATTTGCGAGGCGAGACCATTTCATGTGTGAGAGAAGACGGTGGCGTCATTGAAACACGACTGGATTCTTATGCTGTAGGTGAAGACGGCAAAGCCGGCATTCGTGGCCGATTGGTGTCGAAACAAGGCCAGCTGGTGGCCAAGTCGATGATGGCCGGATTCCTTCAGGGCTTGGCTGGCGCATTTGATGTAAATCCTGTTCCGACGATTCAGACGGGTAATGCCGGTGATACTCAGCTGTACCAGCAAGTCATGAGCCAAGAAGCATTACAAGGCGCTGCGATTAAAGGCACAGGTAAAGCATTGGATAGAGTGGCCAAGTTCTATTTGGACATGGCTGAAAATATGTTCCCAGTCATAGAGGTAGACGCTGCAAGGAAAATTGAAGTCATAGTCACTCGTGGTGCCTCGTTGTCGTTGGCCACTTCTCAAGGGGGTGGTGCAAGAAGATGAAAAAATCCTGCATGTTGCTAACCGATCGAAGTCCGTTTCAGACAATAAGATGTGTATCCAGAGGAGAGTTAACCATGACGACATCAATGCAGAACAACCCAAAGCACCAGTCAAAACAGTGGTCTAAAGCTGGATTACTTTTATTGGCAGTCGGCTCAACCTTATTGTCTGGCTGTAGTTCATTGGGTCTTGGGAGTAGTGAATATGGATGCCCAGGTATGCCTGACGGTGTGCGCTGTTTATCTGCTCGTGAAGTCTATGAGCTTACCAGTTATGGCGCTGCACCCAAGACGATTGATGCTGTGGCGACTCGAATTGGTTCTCCCTCTGGGTATTCACAATCTGATTTAGAGACAGGACTGCTGAGCCATCCAGCATTACCCGAGACGCAGCAATCTGCACCTATTCGCATTCCTTCAAGGGTAATGCGGATTTGGATTGCGCCTTGGGAGGATGACCGTGGAGATCTGAATTTATCCAGCTACGTGTTTACCGAAATTGAACCGCGCCGGTGGGATATTGGGGTGTCAGCACCTCGAACGGTTTCGCCAGTGCTACGTCCACTTCAGACTCAAAGCGATTCAGCCTCAGCGGGAGCTGATGGTAAGCGCGATAACTTGAGTATCTACGGAGAAACTAACGAATGACAAATGCAGTTCGCAGCATTCAGACTCAGCGCCTAATGACCATTGGTGCGCTTGGTTTAATGGCGTTAATGATTTCGGAGCCCTCATTTGCAGGCACCGGTGGTGATGCTTTCACCGATGTGTGGGATACCCTAAAAGATTGGACCCAAGGTACTTTGGGACGGATCGTAGCGGGAGCCATGGTTCTGGTGGGTATTGTGGGCGGTATCGCTCGCCAAAGCTTGATGGCCTTTGCCTTGGGCATTGGTGGCGGTATGGGTCTCTACAACACACCAACAGTCGTTGAAAGTGTCATGTCTGCAACTTTACCTGTTGTTGCTAGCACTCAAGAAGTCATTGGCACAACAATTCCAGCAATCAGCGCCGTTTTACTGGGCACCTTATAACAATAAAAAACGCCCAAGCGGCCAGATTTCTGACGGCTTGGGCGTCATCCCACCCCGTCCCCGATTACCATGACGGCGTTTCAGTTAATAGGTTTCCCATTCACTTAGCTTGATTACAAGCAGCGGCCATGAATACCGAAAAGAATGCTAGCGCCGCCACTGCAAAAGGCAGTTAGCGGGGCTTTTCTTGAGGGAGCACATTCAAACAGGCTACTAGCCTGATATTTTGAGATTTAGGCGCTCGTTTCTTTTGAGTTAGAGTTACACACTACCAAACAGCTGGATGAATATCAGGAATGATGGCGCTTCATTTGTTGTGTTCATGAGGTTAAAAATAATACGCTTGACCTTCCCATCATGGTAAGCCCTAGACTGTTTAATATCTGAACCAACAATGAGAAATACATCATGAGCATTCATAAAAACCAGCTCTCCAGCAATGCTGAAGCCCGGGTTAGCTTACCTATTGAGGGTATGACCTGTGCAAGTTGTGTAGGACGAGTTGAAGCAGCTTTAAACAAAGTTGAAGGCGTCGTAAACGCAAGTGTCAATCTTGCGACTGAGCTGGCGGATATTCATCTTAAAGCTCCTGTTGATCGACTGAAGTTAATCGAAGCAATTGAAAAGGTAGGATATGAAGTTCCTGTAACATCCGTTGAACTTTCAGTGCAAGGTATGACATGTGCTTCGTGTGTTGGCCGTGTTGAAAAGGCACTCTTAGCGGTTGATGGTGTAAAGGCGGCAACGGTTAACCTTGCAACTGAGAGGGCAACTATTCGCGGAGTGGCTGGCATAGACGATCTCATATCTGCTATTCAAAAAGTTGGCTATGAAGCCCGTGTCATCGATACCCAAAATCAGGTCAGTAATGAGTCTGAAGTAAGAAAGGACGCAGAGAAGGCTTTATTAAAGAAAGATTTAGTTATTGCAACAGCACTGGCTCTGCCGGTATTTGTTCTCGAAATGGGATCTCACATGATTCCAAGAATGCAACACTGGGTGATGAATACCATTGGGATCCAGGAAAGCTGGTACGTCCAGTTTGTATTGACATTGTTAGTCTTAGTGGTTCCAGGTCGTCGATTCTACATGAAAGGCATTCCTGCTCTTACGCGGCTTGCTCCTGACATGAATTCACTGGTCTCTGTCGGGACTATTGCTGCTTTTGGTTATTCTGTGGTTGCTACGTTTGTACCATACCTTTTGCCTGAGGGTACCGTTAATGTGTACTACGAAGCTGCTGCAGTGATTGTCGCTCTCATTCTTTTGGGACGATTTATGGAGGCGAGAGCTAAGGGGAGAACGTCTGAGGCTATCAAACGCTTAGTAGGCTTGCAGGCTAAGGAGGCGCACGTGCTCCGTAATGGCGTAATGAATGATATTCCTGTCAAAGACGTTGTGCTTGGAGACATTATCGAAGTTCGCCCGGGAGAAAGGATTCCGGTCGATGGAGAGGTAAGTGAAGGTACCAGTTTTATAGATGAATCGATGATAACTGGTGAGCCTATACCAGTGGAAAAAATCGTTGGCAGTGGAGTTGTCGGAGGGACTGTGAACCAGAAAGGAGCACTGAGGTTGCGTGCTACTGCGGTTGGTGGTCAGACAATGCTGTCACAAATCATACGGATGGTAGAACAGGCCCAGGGGTCAAAGTTACCTATACAAGCTGTTGTGGACAGAGTGACATTGTGGTTTGTTCCAGCTGTGATGTTGGCAGCACTTTTTACATTCCTGATTTGGTTAGTATTTGGTCCATCACCAGCCCTGTCTTTCGCATTGGTTAATGCTGTGGCAGTGCTAATCATTGCATGTCCATGTGCAATGGGACTCGCGACACCGACATCTATCATGGTTGGTACAGGTCGTGGTGCAGAAATGGGAATTTTATTCCGCAAGGGAGAAGCCCTACAGTTACTCAAAGATGCCAAAGTTGTTGCTGTAGACAAAACCGGAACTCTGACTGAAGGTCGTCCAGTCATGACAGATCTGGAACTAGCTCAGGGTTTTGAACGTAATGAGGTATTAGCAAAAGTTGCCGCAGTTGAATCACGTTCTGAGCACCCTATTGCTCGCGCTATTGTTGAGTCGGCAGAAGGAGACGGCATTTTACTGCCAGAGCTTACTGAGTTTGATTCAATCACTGGTATGGGAGTACGAGCGACTGTTGAAGGGAGCCTTGTAGAAGTAGGCGCTGATCGATTTATGCGTGAGTTAGCATTGGAGGTAACGTATTTTTCCCGGATTTCTGAACGCCTCGGGAATGAGGGGAAATCACCTCTCTATGTTGCTATAGATGGTCGGTTGGCTGCAATTATTGCTGTAGCTGACCCTATTAAATCAAGTACTCCAGTAGCTATAAAGGCATTACATCAGCTTGGTCTCAAGGTCGCCATGATTACCGGTGACAATGCGAATACAGCTCAGGCTATTGCTAAACAATTAGATATTGATGAAGTGGTTGCGGAAGTGTTACCTGAAGGCAAAGTTGAAGCGGTGCGTCGACTGCAAGAAAATTACGGTAAAGTTGCTTTTGTCGGCGATGGGATAAACGATGCCCCGGCACTTGCAGTTGCAGATATTGGACTTGCAATTGGTACAGGAACAGATATAGCCGTGGAGTCAGCTGATGTTGTCTTAATGTCAGGAAACTTGCAGGGAGTTCCTAATGCTATTGGATTGTCTAAGGCAACAATCGGTAACATCAGACAAAATCTCTTTTGGGCATTTGCTTACAATGCAGCATTGATTCCAGTGGCTGCAGGACTGCTATACCCAGCTTATGGAATACTGCTCTCTCCAATTTTTGCAGCAGGGGCGATGGCGCTATCAAGCGTGTTCGTTCTGGGAAACTCATTGCGTCTGCGTCGGTTCCAGCCTCCTTTGGTTGAGGACGCTGAGCATTAACGCTGAGCATTAACAAGGTGGGCTTATGAATATCGGAGAAGCATCGCGTAAATCAGGAATATCCACCAAGATGATTCGTTATTACGAGCAAATTGGATTAATCCCTGCCTCCGAGCGTACGGAGTCAGGTTATCGTAAGTATGCTCTCAATGATGTTCATAGATTGGTTTTTATTCGTAGTGCCCGAGATCTCGGGTTCTCTCTGGAAGATATAGAAGGCTTGCTTACGTTATGGAATGACAAATCTCGCCAGAGCATTGATGTTAAACGCCTGGCTCAGGAGAACATTGCTGACTTAGAACGACGTATGGAAAGTACACGTCAAATGACTGAGAAACTACGAGTTTTAATCCGGAGTTGTGCTGGGGATGAGCGGTCAGAATGTCCTATTCTTAGGACATTAACCAATGCTTCGGGCAAAGCCCGCACCGTAAACCGAGGAGGAGCGGTACAGCGCCGCTCTGGAGATAAGCTGAGCGGCAAAATGTAGTACTTTAAATTGGCCCATAATGGTGTAAGACTACGCAGTTTTAACACCATCACATTTTTTTCATTTTAAACAAGCGCGTGGCATCACTAATGCCCCCCTAAATGGTTGGTTGGTGCGGTTAAGGAAAGATCGCTATCACTTTCATCAGCTGTCAATTTTTGGACTATGCAACATTTATCTATGCTGCGGTCAGCGCTACAAAAAGCATTCAGCTCCTTACGTTGCTCTTCTAACGCTACTAATTCTTTGATTCGATGCTGAATGTGAATTAGGTGGGCGTTGATGATTGCATCTATCGGGCCACATTCTTTACCCTGATTATTGATTGCTAACAGCAAAGCGCGAATTTCCTCATGGGTCATATCGAGAGAACGGCAGCGGCGGATGAATAGTAGTTTTTCAAGACGGGTTTTGTCGTAGTGACGATAATTATTTCCTATGTCTCGTAAAGGTGCCTGCAGTGGACCTTCTTTCTAGTAGTAACGAATCGTTTCTACCGGACAGCCTGCTTTACGCGCCAACTCACCAATTTTCATATATCCCTCGTTTGAACTTGACTCTGTAGTTAGATTAGGGTCTTCAGTAGTCAGTATAGTAAACATATTGGGCAAGTGGTCCCGCAAAAAAGTAAAACTCTAGTAGGAAGGAAGCTGCTAGTTGTATTTAAAAATTAAGCTTGGTTGTGGGAGGCAAGATTCAGAAATCAGGCGAATTGAACAAGGCGAATGGTCATTTGTATGTTCATAATGATTGCAACCATTCGCATGTTGAAAAAGACCTAAATCATGATAAGCCTACTTACAAAGGTTGTGGCCATGACCATGACCAGAAATCGCATGATCAAGATGATCATGGCCTTAGTGGAGACTGTTGCGCGGCTGCGCCTACAAAGATTAAATAATCTGGGGGGGGCGAACTGAAATCCGCATTATGCAAATGGATTGTCCTGTAGAGGAAAAACTGATTAAAAAGAAATAAGGGGATGTATATGGCAGTTATGGGCCTTAATTCTAGACAGTGGCCAGAAGCTGCGATGATTATGGTGCTCTTTACTATTGCTGAACTCATTGAAGCAAAATCACTCGATAGAGCTCGAAATGCAATCGGATCTCTAATGAATTTGACTCTCAAAACTGCAATGGTCCAACTATCAGTATGAACGATGACACCTTGAGGCTGCCCTCGCCAGAACAGCGCCATGGTCAGCACATCGCATATGATGATGATTTGGTTAAAGCAATGGTTCAATGGGTAGATAATTTTTTGAACACTAGATGATCAGTGGAGTCAGATGAATTAAGTCGGCATTTATTTTTGAACTTTAAGAATTATTTATTATTAAACCATGTGGGAAATCTAAACGATCAAGATTTTAATATCATACAAAAAATCTATCGACTTCTCTTGACCTTCCGGTTAGGGGAAGGTTTAACCTGAAGTTAGGTGGGGGCTGGTGAGATTTTTGGGAACAGGTTAATGGTTACTTGGTTCAATGGATTAGGAAATTTCCTTCAATAAATGTTACCCGAAACTATGTTACTTAAAGCTAACTACAGTATTAGTAAAAATCATTTGGGAGGTGAAGATGAACATTGGTGATGCAGCCCGCTTATCGGGAGTTTCGGCGAAAATGATTCGTTACTATGAGGAGGTTGGGCTAATACCATCAGTCTCCAGAACAGAGGCTGGTTATCGGATCTACAAAGATGCCGATGTTTATAAGTTACATTTTATACGTCGATGTCGAGATCTCGGTTTTTCTCTGTCACAGGCAGGAGAGTTACTTTCTCTTTGGGGAAATCATTCGCGTCAGAGTGCAGATGTTAAAAGTATAGTTGAATCTCATATTAATGATTTAACCTTAAAAATTGAAGAATTTCAACGTATGGCATCAATTCTTACCACACTCTCTGCTTGCTGCGCGGGAAATGAAAAACCCGACTGCCCAATACTGAAGGCTCTCTACCTCGCGGATACTTCCCATCTGCAGGACATAGAAAGCTGCCCTTAAACTTTCGACTCCCTTCAATGTTATTAGGTGATCGCCATGGGTGGGAATACGCAGTTTAGCTCGAAAGCTAGACCTTTGTCGTCAGGATGAGGTCGCATGCGGCCTGATTTTTAATTTATTAAAATTCATATGATTAAAGTCAACTTTATTTAATCAGTGCTAACAAGTAAGTTTGTGAGTGATTGGAAGCTGCTGTGGTCAAAAGTCGAAAAGAAAAAAGTACCGAAGCGAACTCCAAGTGTTTATTGGGTTTGTATAAGTCTCGGAAAATTAGTGGGTTGGTTTGATTCAAAAAGGACGGGACGAGTCGGCAGGGAGCGGTTATGGGAAGGATAGTTTTACCACAAACCATCCTTGAAGGTTACCTGTTAGCCAAGTCTCTTGATCAATGAGATGTGATCAAGAGACAGGCACCTTGGTCAGGGCGCACTCGATTCGGACGATGCAGCTCGTGCAGGTCATGCCCTCGATGGGCAGGCTGATCGCTGCTACGGTGGCACGACCAGCACTTGTTAATGGCATGCTCAAGGTGTCTTCTCAAAATTGAAATTAGACATACAGGGTACTTGAGGGTTACTATGTTGTAAGGTTAAGCCCTATTTTGAGCGCTGCTGGTTTGGACGATTTCGCTGCGCATAGACGCGGCGCGCCTTGGCTCGCAGGCTGTCTCCTGATCTTTGTCGGCGAGTGCGATCAAATTATCGCAGCCTCGTTAATTCTGAACGGCATGAGTAGCTGTTCGAGAGTTGGAATTTTTGAGAAATGACTTTACGCAAACAAGTTAACGCGCCCCGCGGTGCAAGCGACGATCTGGCTTCTTTGTCACAGAATGACGTTACGATCCTGGCCGAGACCTTCCGCCTACTGGGCGACCCGTCTCGGTTGAGAATAATGCTGTGCTGCATGAAGGGTTCCTCCTCGGTTGGGGACATCGCGGAATCCCTCGAGCTTTCGCAGTCGCTGGTCAGTCACCACCTGCGGCTGCTGCGTGGAGCCCGCCTTGTGAAGGGGGTGCGCCAGGCCAAGCAAATTTTCTATGAGGTGGACGACAAGCATGTGAACCAAGTGCTGCTGGACATGTCCACTCACATCGTCGAAGAGCACAACGACGATTAGCCGCGGGCGAAGCGCTCGTTGCGATGCGGATTGCGATCTATTACAAGCTGGGGCCGTATGACCGCCCGCGGCTACACTCAATGAGATGAATGCGGGTCCAATTCTGATCAATCAGAAGTTCAGCGCGCTTATCGACCGCAAGTGAGGCCTTATTGAATGCCATCGCGATGACCGCCTCAGCCACAAGTTCGCTGATCTGCGGGCCGACTACATGTACGCCGAGGATTTCGTCTGTCGTAGGATTTGCGATCACCTTGACGAGACCCGCTGTCTCGCTCAATGCACGCGCGCGACCGTTAGCCATGAACGGAAATGTACAGCTACGATATGCTGCGCCCGCGTATTTGAGCTGCTGCTCGGTGCGACCTACCCAGGCGATTTCCGGGCTGGTGTAGATGACGTTGGGGATCGTGTTGAAATCGACATGACCGCGATGGCCTGCAATGCGCTCGACCACAGCGACACCTTCTGCGCTCGACCACAGCGACACCTTCTTCCTCTGCCATGTGCGCTAGCATCAGGCCGCGCACCACATCGGCGATGGCCCAGATACTGGGCACGCTGGTGCGCCATTCGCCGTTCACCACGACGGCTCCGCGCCCATCCAGTTCAAGGCCGACGGCGGCCCGAGTCATAAACGCCAGACCGTTTAAGAACTGCACCTTGTTTTTTCGGAACAGATAGAGTTTGCCTTCGTTGCTCGACTTCACGACCTGATTCTTGCGCTCCAGCATCACAGCCACGTCCATGCGTAGCTCGCCCGTGGACATGATGCCGAGCGCGCCGAAGTGGTGCTTGGCTTGGTCTAAGTTTTTGGACGACTGCAGCAGCGCCTTTGACGGGATGCACCCGATGTTGTTGCATGTACCGTCTTGGGTAGGCTTGCCTTCCTTGGTTTTCCAGGCATCGACGCAGGCGACATTCATGCCTAACTGCTCGGCGCGAATCGCTGCGATGTCGCCACCAGGCCCGGCGCCAATGACGATGACGATGACGATGACGTCGAAGTTCGTGTCCATGATTGAAATCTCCTAGATGTTTTCAGGCGCTTTCCTGCGTGGTGCTCGCGCTGCGGTTTTGGCCAGCCAGCGCCCCGTCCGATCTGGCTCACGACCATCCGAACCTTCCGGCGGGTCATCCTCTATCTGCGTCAGCACTTGGATCTGGGCCAACATCATCACGACCTGATTGTGGACGACCTGCACAGGGTGTGGCCAAGAGGATAGGCGTACTAAATAGCCGCATCGCCGCCACTCATCTTTCGCAGTCCTTAGTATGGTTTGCTAAAAATACATTGCATAAACATATGTTCATGTATTATATTTTACGTACAGTCAACCACCTAATTTCTGCGCGAGGCCCTGATGTCCCAATCGCACGATGAACATGGTCACGACCATGACCACACTCCAAAAGTGACCGGCGCTAACGAACGCAAGGTCTTGCTGTCCTTCTTCCTGATCTTCGGCTTCATGATCGTGGAGGCTGTCGGCGGCGTGCTGTCGGGCTCGCTGGCCCTTCTGGCCGATGCGGGCCACATGCTGACCGATGCAGCAGCGCTGGCTCTGGCATACGCGGCATTCCGGTTCGGGCGCCGACCAGCTGACAGCAAGCGCACCTTTGGCTACCTTCGGTTCGAGGTCATCGCCGGCTTCCTGAACGCTGTGACGCTCTTTGTGATCGTGGCATGGATCGCCTATGAAGCATGGGAGCGACTGCAAGCTCCGCCCGCCATCCTTGCCGGCCCGATGATGATCGTCGCCGTGCTTGGATTGTTGGTAAACGTTCTGGTGTTGTGGATCATGACCCGCGGAGAGACCGATCACGTCAACGTGAAGGGGGCCATCCTGCACGTGATGGGCGACCTGCTGGGCTCGGTCGGTGCCATCGTCGCTGCAGTGGTCATCTATCTCATTGGTTGGACGCCAATTGACCCCATCCTGTCGGTGCTGGTGGCAGCCCTGATCCTGCGCAGCGCCTGGAAGCTCCTGGCGAAATCGATCCACATTTTGCTCGAAGGTGCGCCCGAGGACGCTTCTCCGGAGCAGGTGGAACAAGGCCTGATGGGCGCGGTGCCTGGCTTGGCGGCCGTCAGTCATGTGCATGTATGGCAGCTTACCTCTGGTCGCACGATGGCCACGCTGCACGTTCGCCCTAGTGTGGCTGAGGAAGCGCGCACCGTGGTCAAGTGCGTAGAGGTGGTGCTTCGAGAGCAATTTGGCATCGAGCACGTGACGGTCGGGATCGAATGGAACTCTCCTGGTGAAAAGAACCTTTGCAGCTTGCAGCCGACAGGTGGGCCGCAAGGGCACACCCCACATGAGCATGACACTAGCCACAGCCATGAAAAGGGTCATAAGCACGACCATTCCGTCCCGGGTCATCAACACTGATGCTGCAGCCAGCGTAGTGCTGGCAGCTCAGGGACAAGAAATCCATGACTTCTCGAAAACACGCCAATGGCGACAATGCTCAGAATTGCGCCACCAATGCTCAGCGTTCGGCCCCAGAGCTCTTGGCGCTCTCTCATAGTGACGTCGCTGTTCTCGCTGAGACTTTTCTCCTGTTAGGAGATCAATCGCGCCTGAAGATCCTGCTACAGTGCATGCGCGGATCAGTCGCGGTGGGCGACATCGCAGAAACGCTCGATCTATCCCAATTCTTGGTCAGTCATCATCTGCGGCTCCTGCGTGGAGCTCGACTTGTGCGTGGATAACGTCAGGCGAAACATATCTTCTACGGCATCGCGGATGAGCACATCAGTCAAGTGTTTCAGGACATGGTCTGTCACTTCTCTGAGGAATGATTGCGAATTGCGTCGAACGCAAAGATGCCTACTTTTTGCTGGGCATTTTCGCGATTGCGCAAGAGAGGTGCCAGCCCGTCAGCAACTGTAATGCGCCATCCCAGTCCTGAGTAAGCGCGACTTCGCCCATGCGTGATGTTTGGGTGACGGTTGTATGAATCTGACCGCACTCAATCCCCTGGGCCTCATCAGCCGACGCCAGCTTTCACTCCCCCCCATCGTGAGCGTAGAAATTAACCATGCTAACTTCATGAATTAAATAATTGAACATATCTTCATATGTGTGCTAAAATTCAATCTGCATTTTGAAAATGTGTCGAAACTGTAAGCACGTGCGCCGCACGCCGCACGCCACAACCACAGACGATCGTAAACAGAAGGACAACAGCCTTCTTTTTTAATGATTAACACATGGATGTATGTTCATGTGTTTGTTATATTTAAGCAGTATGTGCGGCGTGCGGCGAACCTAACTTGCAAAGTGTTCAGAGAACTTGGAGGTAGATATGACAAGGGAAATAACGGAGTACCAGGACAAGGCTAGGGAGCAGCTGAGCTTCCGTGTGGAGGGCATGGATTGCGCGAGCTGCGTCGGCAAAATCGAGAAGGCCCTTTCCCGAATGGATGGGCTGACGGACGTGCAAGTCAATTTTTCTAGTGAAACGCTGACGTTGACTCGCAATCTGAAAAGCCGCTTCACTGCTCGCGATGTAGCTAAGAAAATCAAAACTTTGGGGTTCGGTGTGGAAGAACTGCCAGTGTCGTCGCTCTCGATTGCGGCCGTATCGCGCCAATCGGTCCATGCACATGACCACAGCGAAGATCACAAGGATGGTCACGCTTGCGGCGGTGATCATGGGCACGGCCACACGCAAAAGACAAACGGCGGGCATGAACACGGCTCCTGCAGTGGACATGATCACACCTCACACGCTCGCCGCGAGCCCCCTGGTAACCCACCCAACGTTTCGATGCACGTGGAAGGCATGGACTGCGCGAGCTGCGTTGGCAAGATTGAAACGGCTCTTGCTCGCATGGCGGGCGTATCAGATGCCCGCATCAACTTCACGGCAGAAACGCTTGAGCTGACGCTCGCGTCTGGAAGTCCTACACATATTGGCGACATCGAGAAGACCATCAAAAGCCTGGGTTTCGGCGTCTCCGACGTGCGCCGCCTTGATGGATCCTCGCCTGCCGCGCCTGCCCGCGTGCCCTCAGCTATCACTCAACGCTGGTGGCAGACGAAGAAGGGTAAGCATGTGCAGGGCCTAGCAGCTCTCATGGGCTCGGCCTATGCAGTTGCTCAATTTATCCCCGGCTATGCCGAATGGATCTTCGCCGCTGCCGTGATCGCTGGCGTACTCCCGTTCGCGCGCAAAGCCTTCGCGCTGGCCATATCTGGCTCCCCGTTCTCCATCGAAACACTGATGGTTGTCGCCTCGCTGGGCGCGCTCGTGATTGGCGAGGCCGAGGAGGCCGCTGCTGTGGTGTTCCTGTTCGCGGTCGGCGAGCTGCTTGAAAGTGTGGCCGCTGGCCGCGCCCGCGCCGGCATTAAAGCGCTGGCTTCTCTGGTGCCTAAAACTGCTGTCTTGCTCGACGCCAATGGTGGGCAGCGCGAAGTGCCCGCTGCCTCCCTGAGCGTGAACGACCGGGTTTTGGTGCGCCCGGGTGATCGAGTGCCCGCTGACGGCAAGATCTTCCGCGGCGAAAGCAGTCTCGATGAATCTCCGATCACAGGGGAGTCCGTGCCGCGTCAAAAGGCCGGTGGCGATGACGTATTTGCCGGCTCGATCAACGTCGACGGTGTGCTTGAAGTTCTGGTTGAGAAGGCTGCATCGGACAACACCATCTCGCGCATCATCCAGCTCGTCGAGCAAGCTCAATCCTCCAAGGCGCCGACGGCACGCTTCATCGAAAAGTTCAGCCGTTACTACACCCCGGCCGTGATGGCCATCGCGGCGCTGATCGTCGTGGTTCCCCCGCTTACCATGGGTGGTGATTGGGGCACTTGGCTGTACCGTGGTCTTGCTTTGCTGCTAATCGCGTGCCCGTGCGCCTTGGTTTTGTCAACGCCGGCGGCCATTGCCTCGGGACTGGCTGTTGCTACTCGCCGAGGTTTGCTGATTAAAGGTGGCAACGCCTTGGAAACCATTGGTCGCGTTCGCACAGTCGCCTTCGATAAGACTGGCACGCTGACAGAGGGCAAGCCGCGCATCACTGAAGTCGTGCCTTTCGGGCAATCCAAGCAGCAACAGGTACTGGCGCTCGCCGCCGCCGTCGAGTCTGGATCGAATCACCCGTTGGCGAAGGCAATCGTTGCCCACGCCAAGAGCCTCGATGTGGAGGTTCCACAAGCCACCGAAGCATTCGCTATCCCGGGCAAGGCAGTTCGCGCTACCGTGAACGGCAGCAAGCTAGCCGTGGGATCGCCCGTCCATGCAGGGCAGATGGCCACGCTGACCCTCGCGCACCAGCAGGAAATCGCCAAGCTGGAAGATGGTGGCAAGACGGTGGTGGTTCTGTTCGACGAAGCAAGCAAGAATGTCATGGGCCTGTTGGCCTTGCGTGACGAACCTCGCCGTGACGCCCGCGAAGGCGTGGCCCAGCTCAAGGCGATGGGTGTGCGCTCGGTCATGCTCACCGGTGACAATCGGAGAACTGCGCAGGCCATCGCCGGCAAGCTGGATATCGAGTGGGAGAGTGAGTTGCTTCCGCAAGACAAGTTGCGCCTGGTCAACGACTTGAAGCGCGACGCGAAGGTGGCGATGGTCGGCGACGGCATCAACGACGCGCCGGCCTTGGCGACCGCCGATGTAGGGATCGCCATGGGCGGCGGCACCGACGTGGCCCTAGAGACCGCAGACGCTGCTCTGCTCAAGAGCCGCGTCACGGACGTTGCGCACCTGGTGGCGCTGTCCCGCGCGACGATGGCCAACATCCACCAGAACGTAGTGTTCGCCATTGGCCTCAAGGGCCTGTTCCTAGTCACCAGTGTGCTGGGTATCACTGGCCTTTGGGTTGCTGTGCTGGCCGACACCGGTGCCACCGCTTTGGTCACGCTCAATGCGCTGCGCCTACTCCGCTTTAAGGGTGCCCAAGAGCCAGCCGATGGCCAGAACGGAGGTCATCAGCCTCTGTAGCCTTGGGTTACAGCGAACAATTGGTATTTATTTTAGGGTGAAACATCATGAAACAGATCGCTATTGGGCTCGCGCTTGTCAATTCCGCTCAGGCCGAAAACAGCTTGCCTGAAATTGAAGTCGTCAATACCGACAACCAACGCTGGCATTTCCGCCAGGTGACCGTGAACCATACCGCCGCGGAGCTGACCGTCTTCGGACGGATGGATGCTCACCTGCGCTACGGCCTTCCCCGAGGCCATGTAGACATCGCAGCCTGGTCTGCTGATAACGAATTGATTGCGGAAACAACCACTGATTACTCACCGCGCCTTCTCACCAGACGCGCATCACGCAAGGGCGGCGTGCGTTTTTCTGCAAAGCTCCCCGCCTTGCCTGGTGATACCGTAATAAAGGTCGCCTTTCACCGGGATGAACCCCAACAACGGCAAAATCCGGTGCACGACCAAACCGTCGCACGCTGAATTTCAGGAGCATCAATATGAGACGATTTGACTGGCCCAGACGGGCCTTGCTGGGCGCGTGCGTGCTTTTTCTGCCCATGTTTGCTTACGCAGAGACATCGAGTTGGAGCGCCTGGCTCGCCTCCCAGATACAACAACACCCCGAGGTGCTTGCCGCCCGCGAGCAATTGCTGGGCTCCAACGCCAGCGCCGATGCGCTGGAGCAGCCGCTTTACAACCCGGAGCTGTCCACCGATTTGGAGCGTAATGGAGAGGAAGACAACTACCGGGTCGGCGTTCAGCAGACCATCGACTGGTGGGACAGACGGGGTGCAAGACGGCAGCAGGCGGGCTTTATGCGAAGCGCCGCCGAAGCGCTGTACCAGCAACAAGTGTTGGACAAAACCGCCGAGGCGCTTGCCGCACTGGTGGAGTGGCATGCCGCCAACCGCGCCGCCGCCATTGCCCAAGCGCAACAGCAGCAACTTAACGCCTTGCTCGAACAGGTGGATAAGCGCCAGCAGGCAGGTGATCTGGGCAGCATCGATGCCGAACTCACCTTTCTGTCCCTGTCACAGCAGCTGGCTCAGGTTGCCGAGGCCGAAGCCGCGATACAGAAAGCCGAAATCCGGGTTCGCGAGCTGCTGCCCGCATGGGCGCCCACGCGAGGCGGCATTCCTGATGATTTCTGGCCCTCCCAGCCAGACTTGACCTCGGATCAGGAGTTACTGCAACACCCGGCCGTAGCCAGCGCCCACGCCCGCTGGCAGTCGCTGAAGGAGGAAGCTGAAGTGACACGGCGTACCGCCAAGGCGGAGCCCACCTTTGGCGTCTATTCCGGTCGTGATGGTGGAGAGAGCGTTGTCGGGCTGACCTTCTCCATCCCGTTGAATGTCCGCAACAACTTCAGTGCAGAAACTCGCGCCACCGAACGCATAGCGCTGGAGGCCGAGGCTCGTTTTCAGGCTATCTACCGCAAGCAGCGCTTTGACTGGCAGGCTGCACAGGCCACCTGGCAGCGCTTTGAACAGCAATATCGCCGCTGGCAAGAGGTTGTTCAGGGTCGGGTCGAGAACAGCGCCGAACTGCTGAAACGGCAATGGCGCACGGGTGATCTGTCCACCACTAATTATCTGCTGGCCTTGAATCAACGCACCGAAAGCCTGCTGGCAGGCATTGAGCTGGAAAAGCAGACACGGCTTGCGCTCACCGAAGCACTTCAGCAATCGGGCCACCTGATCAACGCAATAAAGTCATCGACCGCGTCAACGAATTAAACAGGAATGATAAACATGAATAAAACACTGGTAGCCATCTTGGTGGCGGGTCTTGCGACCGCAACCGCCAGCCACGCCAAAGAATCTGAGTCTGAGCATGCACGTGAGCATGGGCAGGAAAAAGCGATAACGGCGGCACCCCATAGCGAACAGGATAATCATGACGATCATCGTGAGGAAAACCATGAAGAGCATGATGACCATAAGCCTGACACCGAGCACGGCCACGCGGAACACGGCGAGGACGTCAATAGTGATCACAAGGATGCGCACGATGATCATGGCGACGAAAATCATGATGAACACAGCGCCCACGACGAGCACAACTCCGGCTCAGAACACGGACATGAAGAGCATAGCGAGGGCGGTGACCACGGTGATCATGGTGGGCATGGAGGTCACCAAGAAGCTGCTTCTGCGTCACTGAACCCGGCGCAAATGACCCTGGCCGATATTCAGATCAACCCACTGACTCCCAGAAAGGTCGATTATCAGCTTTACGCACCGGGGGAGATCCTTTCCAACGGTTACACCAGTTACCGAGTATCGCCCCGGGTGCCTTCCGTGGTGCTGCGCCGCCATGTCGCCCTGGGCGATCACGTCGAACAGGGTCAGCCGCTGGTTACTCTGTTCAGTGAAGCCGTGGCGCAGGCACAAGCCAATTACCGCACGGCCTGGCCTGAATGGCAAAGAGTAGAGGAACTTGGGCGCAAAACCGTGGGTGAACAGCGTTACATCACGGCCAAAACCAGCCTGGAGGCAGCCCGGGCGACGCTGCTGGCCTACGGCCTTTCCGCCTCGGACTTGCAAGCGTTGGTCGCTTCTCAGCAATCTGTTGCATTAGGGGAGTATACCCTGCATGCCGAGATTGACGGCGCGGTGCTTAGAGATGATTTCGAGCAGGGGCAGCGCATCGAGGCGGGCGCGCCCTTGATTGCGTTGGCCGATGAAAAGCAACTCTGGGTGGAGGCCCACCTGCCCGCCGATCTCTCCCTGACGCTGGGCGCGGGAACAAGAGCGGAAGTGGTGGCTGGGGATGTCCGTGTAAACGCCAAGGTCACTCAGGAGGCGCACACCATTGACCCCATCACCCGTACCCGTACCGTGCGCCTGTTGGTCAATAACCCGGAACACCGCCTGCACCCCGGCCAGTTCGCCGAGGTGTATTTCCGATTCCAGACTAAAAGACCCGTGCTGGCGGTACCCGAAACCGCACTGATGCGCGGCGCAGACGGAGATTGGACGGTATTCGTGGAAGACCATCCTGGCGAATTCCAGCCAGTGGAGGTGAAGCTGGGTCGAGCGCTCGGGCCGCTACGTGAAATTAGCGGTGTCGGTCCGGGGGCTCGCATCGTCACTCAGGGCGCTTTCTTTGTTGCCTCTCAGATCGCCAAGGGCGGCTTTGACCCCCATAACCACTAAGCAGTAGGAGACCCCATGTTTAACCGAATTATCGATTGGGCGGTCATCAACCGATTGCTGGTGGTGATAGCCCTGATCACACTAACGGTCAGTGCCGTTTTTATTATTCCAAAACTGAATCTGGATGCTTTTCCGGATGTGACCAACGTGCAGGTATCTGTCAATACCGAAGCACCGGGGCTGGCTGCCGAAGAGGTGGAACAGCTTATTACCTATCCCATCGAAGCCGTGATGTACGCCTTACCGGATGTGGAAGAGGTGCGCTCCATTTCCAAAACCGGCCTGTCCGGCGTCACCGTAGTCTTTAAAGAAGGCACCGATATCTATTTTGCCCGGCAACTGGTATTTGAGCGGCTTCAGGCTGCCAAGGAGCTGATCCCCGATGGCGTCGGCACGCCGGAAATGGGCCCGAATACTTCCGGTCTGGGTCAGGTCTATCAGTATCTTCTCGTGGCCGAACCCGATGCCGGTTTCGATGCCATGGCATTGCGCAGTTTGAACGACTGGGTGGTGAAGCTGCTATTGATTCCGGCCGAGGGTGTGACCGATGTGCTATCGTTCGGCGGTGAGGTGCGTCAGTACCAGGTAAACCTGAACCCGTCCCGACTGTTGGCCTACGAGCTGACCCAGGACGACGTCATGATGGCACTGGAGCGCAACAACACCAACGTCGGCGGTTGGTATATGAACCGGGGCCAGGAGCAACTGGTGATCCGGGGTACGGGTTGGCTGGATCATGGTGAGAAGGGCTTGGAACAGATCCGTCAGGTGCCACTGAAAACCGTGGACGGTACTACGATCACCGTGTCCGACGTGGCGCAAGTGGCCCTGGGCAGTGAGATCCGTCAGGGCGCGGTGACCATGACGCGCAAGAACGCCGACGACAAGGTGGAGAATCTCGGCGAGGTGGTGTCCGGCATCGTGCTCAAGCGCATGGGGGCCAACACCAAGGCCACCATTGATGGAGTCAATGCACGCATTGAGCGTATTAACCAGGCATTACCGGAAGGTGTTCGCTTCGAGGCATTTTACGATCAGGCGGATTTGATCACCCAGGCCGTACAGACCGTGGTCAATGCCCTGCTGCTGGCGTTTATTTTCATCGTCGTGATCCTTGCGCTATTCCTGATGAACCTGCGCGCCACCTTTCTGGTGTTGATGTCCATCCCGATATCTATTGGAATCGCTTTAATGGTGATGGCTTGGTTCGGATTGTCGGCCAATCTGATGTCGCTGGGGGGGATTGCGGTCGCCATTGGCATGTTGGTGGATGGCTCCGTAGTAATGGTGGAGAACATGTTTAAACATCTGACGCACCCGGATGCTGAACATGATACCCAGAGACAATCGCGGGTGGATTCCGATGACGTGGACCCTGTTGATGCGGCCCACGACCGTCATGGTATTGCCTTGCGCCTGCAGGAAGCCGGTAAGGAAGTCGCTCGCCCCATCTTTTTTGCCACGGCCATTATTCTGGTTGTCTTCATGCCACTGTTCAGCTTTGAAGGTGTCGAAGCCAAACTGTTTCAACCCATGGCCATCAGTATCATGCTCGCCATGCTCTCGGCGGTGTTGGTGGCCCTGATCATCGTGCCTGCACTAGCAACCTATCTCTTTCGCAGGAGGGTTCGCCAACGCGAGAGCTTTGTATTGAAGCCGCTCGATCTGCTCTATCGTAAAGGTTTAGCCTGGGCGATGGGACACAGCAAAGTGGTGGTGGGTATCGCTGCCATTATGGTGGTAGCGGCCGCGTTGGTTCTGCCCCGCTTGGGTACCGAATTCGTGCCTGAACTGGAGGAGGGTACCATTAATCTGCGCGTCACCCTGGCGCCTTCTTCCAGTCTGGATACCGCGCTGGAAGTGGCCCCCAAACTGGAGGCCAAGTTGATGGAGTTCCCAGAGGTAACCTATGCACTGTCGCGCATTGGCCGGGCTGAAATCGGCGGCGATCCTGAGCCGGTGAATAACATCGAGATCTATATTGGCCTTAAACCGGTGCCGGAATGGACCAGTGCAGACAACCGATATGAACTCCAGTCATTGATGGAACAGAAACTGGAGCAACACCCGGGCTTACTGTTCAACTTCTCGCAACCCATCGCAACCCGTGTGGACGAGTTGCTCTCAGGTGTCAAAGCGCAGCTGGCCATCAAGTTGTTTGGTCCCGATCTTGCCGTGCTGGCCGAAAAGGGCCAGGCCATTGAGGCCGCAGTGAAAGAAATCGAAGGGGCGCGCGATGTGGCCATGGAGCAGATCGCCGGTGAATCTCAACTGGTGGTGAAGCCGAACCGCAGAGCTTTGTCCCGTTACGGTCTGGCCGTGGGCGACGTGATGGAGCTGGTACGCGAAGGGCTGGGAGGTGCCAGTGCCGGCCAGATCATCAATGGCAACGAGCGTTACGACATCTACGTGCGGCTCGCCGAGCGGTTTCGCGAAGACCGTGAAACCATTGCCGACCTGCGCTTACAGGCCCCGTCAGGTGCCTGGGTACGCCTAGGGGATGTGGCGGAAGTCAGTATCGCATCTGGACCACCGCAGGTACGTCGTGATGACGTGCAGCGTCGGGTTGTAATTCAGGCCAATGTTCAGGGACGGGACATGGGCAGCGTGGTTGCCGATATTCGTCAGGCGATTGTGGAGCAAGTGGACCTGCCCACCGGCTATTCCGTCGATATCGGTGGCCAGTTTGAAAACCAGCAGAGAGCGCAAAAGCGTTTAGCACTGGTGGTGCCGGTTTCGCTGGGATTAATTGCCTTGTTGCTTTATTTTGCCTTTGCCTCGGTTGGCCAGGCCATGCTGATTCTGGTGAATGTCCCGCTGGCGGTGATTGGTGGCGTGTTTTCACTCTGGATTTCCGGCCAGTATCTGTCGGTACCCAGCTCAGTGGGCTTCATCACCCTGTTCGGGGTCGCTGTACTGAATGGCGTTGTCATGGTGGAAAGCATCAATCAACGGATTGCGGACGGCCTTAAAGTATCGGATGCGGTGTTTGATGGAGCGGTTTCAAGGCTAAGGCCCGTGTTGATGACTGCTATTACCTCGGCACTGGGCCTGATCCCCATGCTGCTGTCGAATGGTGTCGGCGCAGAAATCCAAAAGCCTCTGGCGAGTGTGATCGTGGGCGGGTTGGTAACCGCTACGTTCTTGACGCTGTTTGTATTGCCGGTGCTGTTTGCCTGGTTTTCAAAAGGCAAGTTAAGCGACATGGCATAAACGTTGTGCCTGCCCTTATCGTTACGGTCAGGGCAGGTACATTTATTGTGTAAGGGTTGCTCATGCATCAACACGATCATTCACACCACAAAGATGAAAGTGCAAGCCGCATAGCAATGGCGTTCTTTCTTAACGTGGGCTTTACCATCATCGAATTCATCGGCGGCTGGCTCACCAACAGCACGGCTATCATGGCCGATGCGGTGCACGATCTGGGCGACAGTCTGTCCATTGGCAGCGCCTGGTTCCTGAACCGGCTGGGACGTAAATCCGCCGACACCGAATTCACCTATGGCTACCGGCGGTTGTCCCTGTTCGGCGCCCTGATCAACGGCCTGGTATTGATTGCCGGATCGCTGTGGGTATTAGGCGAAGCAATTCCCCGACTGGCCAATCCAGTGATGCCCGTCACCGAGGGCATGTTAGCGCTGGCGATTCTGGGCGTCACCGTCAACGGTATTGCTGCTTATCGCCTTAGCAAGGGAAATACGCTGAACGAAAAGGTATTGAACTGGCATTTATTGGAAGATGTGCTGGGGTGGGTGGCAGTGCTGATTATTTCAATCGTTTTGCAGTTTGCCGACTGGCCTATTCTCGACCCATTGTTATCGGTGGGGTTTACTCTCTTTATTCTGTTTAATGTGTGTCGGAATCTTTGGGTAACCTGCAAGCTTTTCTTTCAGGCTGTTCCAGATAAGGCGCTTCACGAGGAGATCCGGCGAACACTAATTGGCATTGATGGCATCAGCGGAATTCATCACCAGCACCTCTGGTCCCTGGATGGTGAACAGCATGTACTGACGGCCCATATCGTAGTGGATCACGAGGGAGTTTTTGGTCCTGACGAATACTGCGCCATCAAACAATCCATTGCTATGGCGCTCGAACAATACCCGCTGGCTCACACCACAATTGAAATCGAGCTGACCGAAGAAGCTTGCCGGGATCAACCCGTGCCCAGCCAAACGGATCAGCACTAACAAGAGAACTTCGTATGTCCATACTTTCCACGCTCGGTTTGTTCATCATCACCGCTATTGCGGAAATAGTTGGCTGTTATCTTCCATACCTCTGGCTGAAGAAGTCGGCATCCGCATGGGTTTTGCTGCCGGCAGCGTTCAGCCTAGCGCTGTTTGCCTGGCTACTGTCTCTTCATCCAACCGCAGCGGGCCGGGTTTATGCGGCCTATGGCGGCGTCTATGTTTCGGTGGCCATACTGTGGTTGTGGGGTGTGGATGGGATTCGCCCGCATCTGTGGGATTTTGTAGGCGTGGCCATCACCTTGTTAGGGATGGGCATTATCATGTTTGCGCCGAGATGATTTCGATCCTGCGGATTTACTTTCCCTTTTTTAGGGATTCAGCGTTCAGCAACAAGCTCATTTTTTCCATCAGAATGATTGATGCGTTATTATTGAACTGCTGTCCTTCCTCAATGTACTCCCAAACGGTAGCATCACTTTTCCAGCCTCCTTGCTTTTTAATCAGTTCAAAGTCCACGCGCTCCCGTGCCGCCGAGGTAGAGAGGCCGCGACGAAAACTATGACTGCTTAAGTCGGGTGCAAAATCGAACTGGCAGGCCTTGCCCAAGGTTTTGAGAAGATCGTTTACCGCCCCTGGATTCAGCGCTCTTTCCTGAACATGGTCCCAGCGGTTGATGGGCCTGAAGAGGGGGCCCTCATTGATACCAGCTACTCTAATCCATGCTTCGATCGCTGTAGCCGGACAACAACTTTCAGCCCCAAAAGGTAAAGCACGAACCAACCCCGTTGATTGCTGATCGGTTTTGGAGCGAGGCAACCGAATGATCAGACCTTCCGGCTCCCAATTCACATCACTGGTTTGAATCGCAACCAGTTCGCTGCGGCGGAAAGCCCCAAAAAAGCCGGTTAATACCAGCGCAATGTCCCGGTGCTTTTTTTTGCTGTCTGGGAGTTGCCGCATGTGATTCACCATTTCGGCGATGTGCTCCAGACGCAGTGTCTTGGCTTTGCGCTTGGGCTGACCATGAGTGCGACGGATGCCTTCCATGGTTTTGCGGACCAACGGATCACTTATCGGATCAATGAGTCCTTGGTAATGGTGCCATTGGCTAATGGCGGTCAGGTGCAGATCCAGGGTCCGGGTGTTGAGCGATTCGGCTCTGCCCAGCAGGTACCGGACGACAGTATCCCGGTCTGTGGGCAGGCGACCACCCCATTTTTCAAATTGCCGAATGGCCGAACGGTAGGCTTTACGCGTGTTGTCGGACGTCGCTGCCTGGAGGTATTGCCGCAATGACTCGGATTCCTGGCGTTCAACCAGGGTCGAATCCTCATTACGTAATGACAAGTCGTTAGCCTGTTTTGGTGGTTTGTTGTTCATGAATAGGATTTCCTTCGATGTCACCCAAAAGGCGGCTATGTACCGGTGTTACAAGTCGAAAATTTATGGCTCAATCCATTAACCTACGATAATGAGCATTATCGTAGGTTAATATTATAAATTCAAATCGTCTTTAAAAGCTATATAATTATGTTATATTACGTGTTACGTAATACGGTATTAAATAATCTGAAAGGAAATTCCTATGGCCCGCGCCGGAGTCACATATCACGATGTCGCCAAAGCCGCCGAAGCCATCAAAGCTCAAGGCCAGGAGCCAACGGTGGATCGGGTTCGAGAACATTTGGGCACCGGCAGCAAAAGCACGATCGCGCCACTACTCAAGCGCTGGCGTTCCGATAACGGGGACGCGGCCGATACCAATGGACTCCCGAGCGACTTGGTGGAGGTCGTGAAATCTCTCCACGAACGAGTGCAGCAGATGGCCGACCACCGCATCGAGCAGGCCCGACAGGAGTTCAAAGGGCTGAATGAAGATCTCCGGAAAAAGCTCGACGACGCCAGCAACGCGATTACGCAGCTCACTGCCCGCCAGAAAGATTTAGAAATCCAGATCGGGCAACTTACCAACGAAGTAGACCAGAAAACTCAGGCTCTGGAAGATACACGCATCAACCTGACCAAGGCAGAGATGCAACGGGACGAGGCTATTGCCCGGACCGCCGATTTGAAAGAAACCGTCACGGAACTCAAGCAGGAAAACCGGGATATCCGTGACCATTTCGAGCATTACCAGCAGCGAACAGCCGAAGATCGTCAACAGGAGCGCGAACAATTTCGTTCGGTTAACCAGGGATTGAAAGACCAGATCCTGGATCTGCAACACCGGCTCACCCAGGCCGAGTCAAGATCGTCCGAGCTGTTGGATGCCAATGCGCAGTTAGAAAACAATGCCGATAAACTTGAACAGGCCAATGCAACGCTAAACAGGGACCTAAACGGAAAGGTAGATGATATCCAGAAGCTGAAACGCGACCTTGAAGACGCCATGACGAAGAACCGGAAAAACCAGCATAAAAATGAGCAATTGGCAGAAAAAATATCTGCTCTCACTGTTCAGAAAGCAGAAGTCGATAAGGAAGTGGCCGTGTTATCACAGGCTTTGGAGGCCACCAAAACCGAATTGAAAACCACACAGGATAAAGTGACGTATATGACCGACGAGAACAAAGCAATTCTTCAGGAAAAGGCGGTGATCCAGGGGCAATTTAAACAGCTCCAAGGTTCGCTATAATTATGGTCAAACTTGTCAAATTTGGAGGTTCTTCCACAAGGAAAATGGCAGGTTAGCGCTTTTGTACGAAAACCTACACTTGCAAGGACTCAAGAGGACTGAAACCGCAGGATCTGATTCTGACCAATAAACGACCATCTGGCTGTTTAATGAAGTAATCGTTGCCGACCCTCATGTAGCGCGCCATTCTATTTTTCTGTATGCACAAAAAAACGGCGCTGATGAGCTCAGTGCCGTTTCTCTTTTTTAACTTAGTGCATGTATTAGAATGCGTATTTTGCTGAAACTTGGAAGCGGTTCATGTCGCCTTCAAGGCCGGCTTCAATTTCACGCTTTGCGAAAGCGTATTCAGCGCCAACGGTTAGCGCTTTAGTTGGCGAGTACAAGTAGTTTACACGTGTGCTATAAGTGCTTTCAGTGGTGGCTAAACCTGTTAATGATACGTCATTGTCTGCTTCAAACGCCGAGAACATGATGCTACTGCGCGCTTTTTCGCTCCACTTGTGACGATACGCAATGCCGTAACCTGTTGAGTCTATGGCTTCAAGGTCGCCGCTTTCGGTAAGTACTGCACCATTAACTGCGTTTAGTGCAGAGTATCTGCCTAAACCTTTACCCGTGTTGAACGTGAAGCGAATGTCATCGCCATTAGACAAATTGTATTTACCAGTTACCGATACTCCGAAGCTGGTTTCGTCAGCGTCAATGCCAGCTGCATTGTCGTAAGACAACTGTCTTAGTAAGCCCGCAACTTTAACATAACCCCAGTCATACTTTGACGTATAGGCAGCTACAAAGTCTGGAACGCTGTTGTCATCACTTGTGATTCGGCCGCCGCCACCAAAAGGCGTAATGGTTGATTCTGGGTTTTCAAGGGCAAGCTGAAGGCCGCCGTTGGTATATCTCACCATAACTTGACGACCAAAGGTAATGCCGTCAGTCGTACCAACAAAGTCTAAAGATTCAGGTAAAGAACCTACGTCCATGAAAGTTGTCATTGTTTGACCTACCAACCAATTTTTGTAGGTCAGGTATGCGTGACGAACACGAGGAACGTAAGAGTTACTGATGCGCTCATCGCCGCCATCGGTCACTAAAAAGTCGAGCTCGAAAACACCGTTAATGGTATCGCCTTCAGCGGTTGGTGTTGAAGTAGCAAAGCGGAATCGCGATGTTCTAATGTGAGCATCAAATTGTGGATCTTCGTCAACGCCACCAACAGGTGTTAGTGAAGGAATATAGAAATCGCGACCTACGCTACCCGATGCAATGGTGCCATCTGAGTAGTCACTGACCATAGCGTCGACTTTAATGTAGCCTGTGAATTTCACACTTGTGTCGCCGATTGTTGCTGCTTGCGCTGCACCGGTAGATGCTGCTAGGCACAGCGCTACTGCTGTAGCCGTATTTTTTATTTTAGCTTTCATCGTGTCTGTTCCAAAAAAGTGGTTAAATAAATGTAAATTCAACGTTAACATTGCTGATTGTGTACTTATTATCTCAAAATTAAATAAGCCAATGGTCTGTCTCTTGATCAGATCTCATAGCGTTTTTCCGGCTTCAAAAAGGGCTTTGGCTAATCGATAGCCCTTTACTTGAGCCTGAAGATCATCCCATCCTTCCCAAATCGTGGTCCAGCTAGCCATTCCCGTGCGCTTGCTATCATTAAAGCCGCCTAATTTCGCCAGAGACTGATAGGCCCACTTCATATTTGGTGCCTCTTTGCCTTTGTGCGCCCTTGGCTTGTAGAGCGCCATCAGTACTCGCCATTCATCATCCTCAAAAACACTGCTGCTGCTTTGATTTTCCATGCCCAGGGCTGCTTCGACCTTGCCTCTTTTTCTCAGATAGACTGGCAGACTCATCACTTCCCTTAGTTGCAGTAGCCGCACACCGATAAAGCAAAGTATAGAGGCCGCTCGCTCAAGATTATCTGGCGAGGTCATCCGTAATCTTTCTACCCCCGCGCCAGTTTTCCACGCTTTATGAAAGTCCTCTATCCGCCACCGAGTGGTATAAATATCAATCACATGAAGTTGCTGCGCCAGCGTGTCAATCGGCTCACTGGTCAAGAGCATCCAAGATAAACCCGCTTCACCTTGGGGCGAATGGCATTCTTGCGCATACACCACATTAAGCGAGTGCTCTTTGCCATTATGTTTGACATTCACCGCACTGGCTTTGAGAGTGAGCTTGGCTGTTCGCGAAGGACGATTCTTGCTTTTACCACTGGCTTCCTTCATCCCTTTTTGTGGGATGGTGATGGTGTATCCGCCGGTAACGGGATGGCTGTCCATGTGCTCAAACAGCTTAGCCTCGGATTCAACAAGGTTTCTGGCATGTTTTGCTCGCACCACAAACCGTTCACTATGTGACTGTTTATCCGCTAAATAACTCATGATATCCGCTTCTCTATCACACACTGAGATCACTCTCGACATGTGAGACTGCAAGCGTTGTCGCGTAAAATAAGATGCATCGGCCCATTTACCGCTCTCTTTTTCATCGGCCTCGTTGGGATTGTCAGGTCGACACCACCAATCTTGGTGGATCAAGCCCAAGGTCCGAGAAGTATAGCTATCCAGCAGCAAGACAGAATGAACCCACCACCCACGAGACTTATCTGTAGGTTTACCTAATTTCCCTAATTCAGGCGCCACACTGTGCTTATAACTCAGGGCTGTTGTGTCTTCTAGAGCAAGTATTTCATCCACATTTTCAACCGCTTGGGTTGTGCGAGCAAAACCGGCGACTCTGATCATAGATGGGCTAACATTATCATTGCGGATCAATCGATAGGCTCCTTCGAGTTTGGCATCTTCACCATTACATGATCTGGCAACCGATTTGCCGCTGCCAACCGCCATATGTTCAGCAACGACGGTTAACCTTGCCGCTCTTCGTTTATCACCTAGCTCAGCATGATGAAAGTGATCGGCTGCCCATTGGCTCGGGTTAAAAATTGACATGGAAAATGGTGAAGTAAATGAATTTGCATGATCAGATCATCGGCAGTCAAGAGAGTTCCGTTTTTTTACTAATTATTTGTGTAGAAGAGACAGGCCAATGGTCGCATAAGACTATAGTCGTAATACTTTTCTAGTAGAACCTTAGTTGTATGCTGCTAAGACCAAAGTCT
>NZ_JANHZQ010000046.1:0-32789 GCF_041414725.1 Alteromonas sp. DY56-G5
AACACTCCGAATTTCACTATGCCTATTAGATCAAAGCCCCAGACTTTCGTCTAGGGCTTTTTCAACAGTCTGAGCCGTGCATTGCACGGCTTTTTTGTTGTCGAACCTTTGGTTGTTGGTATTACTTGTCGTTTTGCTTCGCTAAAAGCGCAGCAGCTTGCGGAGCGAAATAAGTCAGAATCCCGTCTGCGCCAGCGCGCTTAAACGCTAATAACGATTCTAGGATTACCGCGTCTTCATTTAGCCAACCATTAGCAAAAGCAGCTTGATGCATAGCGTACTCGCCACTTACTTGATAGGCGAATGTCGGTACTTTAAATTCGTCTTTACAACGACGCACAACATCTAAATACGGCATACCTGGCTTCACCATTACCATGTCAGCGCCCTCTTCTATATCAAGCGCAATTTCGTGGAGTGCTTCATCGGTGTTGGCAGGATCCATTTGATAGGTTTTCTTGTTGCCGCCCTTTATATTTGCAGCGGAGCCGACGGCATCACGAAATGGACCGTAGTACGCAGACGCGTATTTAGCAGAATAAGCCATAATACACGTATTGATGTGACCTGCTTCTTCAAGTGCTTTTCGGATACTGCCAATGCGCCCATCCATCATGTCAGAAGGCGCAACAATATCAGCGCCAGCTTCAGCATGCGATAACGCTTGCTTAATGAGCACCTCGACTGTTTCGTCGTTCATCACATAACCAGTTTCGTCTAAGAGGCCATCTTGACCATGAGACGTAAATGGATCTAATGCGATATCAGACATCAGCATTACTTCAGGAAACGCCTTTTTGAGCGCTCTCATAGCTTGCTGAGCAAGCCCTTCAGGATTGAACGCTTCGCTTGCACACTCGGTTTTAAGAGACATAGGTGTCACAGGGAAAAGCGCAATCGTTCTAATGCCCAGCTCTACCCATTTCGCCGTTTCTTGCACTAGCAAATCGATAGAAAGTCTTTCCACACCAGGCATAGAAGGTACGGCTTCTCGTGCGTTCTCACCGGGTAGTACAAAAACAGGGTAAATGAGATCGTCAGTGGTTAAACGGTGCTCTGCCACAAGCCCTCTTAAAGCATCTTTGGCGCGTAGTCTGCGCATTCTTCTTTGAGGGAAAGGTGAAGATGTCATAGTTTTTCCTGTAAATGTTTATGTATTACTGTATTGCGGCCCGCAGCCTTGGCTTCGTAGAGGCATTCGTCGGCGAACTTGAAAAGATTTTGCGCGTGCTCTTCATCAATAATAATGGTTGTAGAAACGCCCGCGCTTGCAGTTAGCTTAATGGTTTCCCCTTCGTAATCAAGTGGGGTCGACTCAAGGCTATCTCGCATATTTTCGGCAACGTGAAAAGCGCCTTCAAGATCGGTATTAGGCAATATAATGGCAAACTCTTCACCACCTATGCGACACAAGTCATCTGTAGGGCGATGGATGTGCTTCTGAAAGACATTGGTCACGTGAATTAAGCAAGCGTCACCACCATCATGTCCGTGTTTATCATTAATTTGCTTGAAATGATCCACGTCAACAATGATGAGAGATAATGGTGTTTGCTCACGTCTACTGCGTCGCCCTTCAGAACGCAGACGCTTATCGAAATGTCGACGGTTGTGCGCTCCCGTGAGCGGATCTATTGCATTTAACCTTTCCAGTTCTTGGTTTACTTCAGACAATTCGCGTAACGTAATTTCTAGCTCTAACGTGCGTTCTTGTACTTTATACTCCAGGTCATCTTGATAACGCTTTTGTACTTCAAGTAAATTCTCTTTGGCCGTATTTGCCTGTTTTTCCTGCTCTAGCGCGAACTGCTGCGCCTCAATGAGATCATCGCGACTGTGGCTATAATTAATCGCTAAGATAAGTGCCAAGATGAGCGTTTCAACCGCGCCACCAATGATCAGCAGGTTATTTGACGAAATAGGCAACTGAATAATATTAACGTTATCAAGGCTCGCACTTAGCCCACTAATTAATAGAAAACCCCAAGCAATGGTAAAATAACGTGCTACGACCACCCCTTTGAGCGTTAGCCAAATACCTAACCCAAGAGTAAAAATAACGATGAGGCTAAGCAGTAACAGGAACGCCTTTATCATGAATGAGTAAGGCAAGATAAGGCCGAGGATTATACTTAACCCGCACACCCAACTGATTGCCTGTGTGATTTTATCTAGCTTTACGCTGTGGGCTCTAATAGGTAGTAGGCTTCGCGTAAACATCGCCGCAAACATAATAGTCGCGTTAGCAAACACAAGAATTGCTTTACCTTGAAACCATGTGCTTCCCGGCCACATATAGGAGAAGCCGTAGCCGTGTAACGTCGCCAATATAAGCGCCAAACTCATTACATAGCCAGAGTAATAAAGGAACGACACGTTACTTGTCGTTACCGTTAAAAATGCGTTACTCACGCCCATTGCTACCAAGATGCCAAAAAATATCCCCAATGCCAGGTTACGGCTTGATGTATAGGCAATAAACTCTGTTTCTTCCCATATACGAATAGGAAGGCGTACGCTGCCAGAGGTTTGTACTCGAATAATCACCCGCTGCGACTGAGCGCTTACTGGTAGGGGGAATAGTGGCTTCACATGAGAAACAGGCCGGTTGTCAAAGTGCAGGCCATCGCCACCTGAATAAGTAGCAATAGGCGTGCTGCCTATTTGGCTGTAAATCGCAACGTCTAAACTATCTAAAAGGGGATAGTCGATGTGCAATAGAAATCGACTTTCATTGCTTTGTGTTGGCGCAATGACCATTGAAAACCAATGTACGTTTGTGTTCATACCCAAGTTAATGGGTGAAGATATTGGTGTCCAGTCGGTAAGCGGCGTTTGAGTAATGGTAGTAAAATCGAGCGCATTGCCATTATCTACATTGAGATAAGTAAGCTGCGAGAAACGTGGTGTTGCACTGGTGTTAGGAGACAAACTAAACAACACAGACACAAATGCAACGACGGCCACTAGGGTGATTAGAATAAGACCCGCATCATACTTGCGCATCGCTTTCAGATTTGTCTGCATATAAACCTATGTTTAGCTGAGAGAAAACAACTCACAGCTATTAGCATAACTGCTAATACGTAATTTATCAGTCTCAACTTGCAGATATTCGCCTAATTGTTTAGCGATATGGGGTAGAAAAGCAGGTTCGTTATTACGTTTTCTCGGTCGAAGGGTTTTGGGAAACAGATAAGGCGCATCTGTTTCAAGAATAAGACGGTTTAAAGGTATAGACTTCACGGCTTCGCGTAGTGCTTCGCCTCGCTTCTCATCACATACCCAGCCAGTAATACCAATATAAAGCCCCAGCGCAAGGTAGTGCTGAACCTGCTCTGCATTCCCAGTAAAACAGTGGGCAATACCACCTTTTATACGAGGCATATACTCGGTTAATAACGCGACTTGTTCGTCAAACGCATCCCTTTCATGTAGATACACGGGTAAGTCTAATGCAGCCGCAATGTCTAACTGGGCTTCGAACACTGCCAATTGAACGGGCTGTGGTGAGAAATTGCGATTAAAATCCAGACCACATTCACCAATTGCAACACACCCATTCTGTTGTGCAAGTTCGCGTAACCGCTTGTAATCACTTGGCGTGACATCTTTTGCATTGTGAGGATGGACACCGATAGTGTAACAGCATTGGGTTGGATACTTATTATATAGCGCTACTGCGGCGTCCCATTCACTGGGGTGCGTGGTGATAATGCAGAGTTTTTCTACCCCTGCATCTTTTGCTCGTTGTATAACTTCATCGGCGTCAAATCGCTTATCAAGCAAGTTGACGCCAGCATCAAACCAACGCATTTATTTTACGCGTTTCACTTTCATGCGCTTGTTAAGCCCTTCTACACTTAAGAAAAATGCACCCAATAAGCCCCTTTCTACGGCTACCGACTGACCTTCCTTAAGCTTCATATAGGTTCCATCAGTTTGCTGCCATACAGAACCATCGCTGAAAGTTATAACATGCTTATCACGCACATTCTTCTTGATCGAAGCGATAGTGACCGCAATCTCAGAAGCTTCGTCAGACAAATCTCGCTTATGTTCAAGTCCAAAGTCATTCTTAGGTTCAGAGGCTTGAACTTGTCCCTGAGCGACAGGCGCTGGGCGAGGCTTCATCTGATTACCATTGTTGCTCTTGTAGGCCTGTAGTTGCTCAATCTGAGCGTCTGAACCTTCGTACTTGTTGAGTGATTTCGCGACGCTGTCATAGCACATAAGTCGCTTTAAACTATTATCCGTGTTGCGACATTTCTCCAATGCATCAGCAACTGTCTCAGCTTGTACATTAAACGCCCCAAACGCGCACAGAATAGTGGCAAGAGATAGCAGTCGGGTTTTCATTTTTATTCCTTTCTTTTTTTGACATCTATGTGTTGTCTGTTGTTTCAGTAGATGTATCGTCTTTTGGTGTTTTACCCGCGTAAAATCCTCCAACAATAACCCCTACTTCAAACAGCAACCACATTGGAATAGCTAATAATGTTTGAGAGATAACATCTGGCGGTGTTAGCAACATGCCAACCACGAATGCACCAACAACCACGTACGGGCGCTTGGCTCGTAAAGACTTAGCATCCGTTACCCCAGTCCAGCACATTAAGATAATGGCTATCGGTATCTCGAATGAGACCCCAAATGCAAAGAACAGTTTCAAGACGAAGTTCAAATAACTGGATATATCTGTACTTACCGTTACACCTTCAGGTGCTACGCTTGTAAAAAACGCGAACGCTATTGGAAATACCACAAAGTAGGCAAACGCCATTCCTGCGTAAAACAGCAGCGTACTGGAAAGTAGTAAAGGCGCTACCAGGCGCTTTTCATTTCTGTACAAACCCGGAGCCACAAACCCCCATACTTGATAGAGCACGTAGGGAATAGCAATAAAAAACGATAACACCAGTGTAAGTTTAAACGGAGCAAAGAAAGGTGATGCAACGTCGGTTGCAATCATGCTCGCATTTTCAGGTAAGGCTTCAAGCAATGGCATCGCCAATAGCTTATAAAGGTCTTGCGCAAACGCCGCAAGACAAATGAAGACGATAAGTACGCTCAAAAGGGCTTTGAGAATACGGCTACGCAATTCAATTAAATGAGAAATAAGGTTATTAGCGTCAGACATCTATTGCTTTTTATAAGGTTCTTGAACCGACTCTGCAGCTTTTTTTAGCTCATCGACGCTTTGTTCAAGTTCAGGTGAAAGATCTTTAAGCCCTTGCTGCTCTGCTTTTTTCAAATTTTCATGCAACTCGTGCACGCGCAACTGATGCTCAACTTCTTGCTTAAAGCCCGTTGCTACATTACGCACGCTACGAATTGTATTTATAGTTGAGCGCATGGCACCCGGTAATCTTTCTGGCCCTAAAATAAGTAACGCCAGTACACCGATAACCAATAGCTCCCAAAAGCCGATATCGAACATTAGGATTTTTCTTTAACGTCGCTCTGCGTCTTAGTTGAAACAGGCTCTGCTGCTGACTTTTCTTCAACTTGCTTCTTTTGTTCAAAGTCTGCGTCTTTGTCTTCTTCGGTGACAGCTTTTTTGAAGCCTTTGATTGCGCCGCCTAAATCAGTACCTATACCTTTAAGACGCTTCGTACCAAATAAAAGCACCACAATAACCAGTATGATCAGCAACTGCCAAACACTAATACCACCCATAAAAATAATCTCCCTTACATCGATTGGCACAGTATGCCATTGCCTGCTGATGCTTTCACCTGAATATTTACTTCAATGAATAAAGATTGACGTTTTGGTTGGGACAATCCATGCTCTGTATATCCCCAATGCGAATGGTCGAAACATTCAACTATGCTAATTTTTACAAGGAGTTAGTGAGCAATGCTATGCCTTACCGTGGTCTATTGCCATTTATTGCTCGCTTTACCTGTTGCACCTGACTCAGCTGCTGACACGTTGAACTCCCCCGTAAATGCGACCAGTGTAGGTATAACCTATCGGGATATTGCTCGACCAGAAAATACGCTCTCTAACCGCGCTAACTCGACAAAAGAAAGTACACACTCCTTACCTGCTTCAATACCTAATGAGCAATGGTTTGATATTTGGCAGCGTAGCTTCACCGACACCATGGACTTCACCGTAAAACAGCTTGATGGTTTGTTTGAAAGTTCAGATGAAATAGGTGCTTCAGGACAGAAGGAAGCCAGAGCCGAAGGCCGTGTTCAACTTGCATGGGAGCCAAGAAGTGGCATGCTTTCGGATACGGATTTGCGCTTCAGGGTAAGAGTTCGCCTACCGGCTTTAAAAGAACGCGTTGATTTACTATTAAGTGATAACGAAGACGAGACACAGAACAACACAATACGAGCCGCGAGGGATACCGGCAATAACAACCGCGATCGAACGACCATCGCGCTTCGCTTTCGTCCTGAGCAAGACTCTCACTACTCATTTAGAATTGGTGCTGGTCGCCGCGACCAACTCTATGCGATGACCCGATACAGAGATGCTTTTGCCTTTTCTAAACAATGGGCCATGCTATACGACGCCGAACTTTACTATTACACCCGTGACCGTTTGGGTGCGGAGGTGGGCGTCGCTTTTCAATACGAAATCAATAAAAAGCACCTGGTTCGACAAAATAATCGCTACTACTACCGCGACGATACCAACGACTGGCTATGGCGTCACGAGGTCCACCATTTGTTTTCGGTAGATCAACATAACGCCGTTATTCCTCACTTTATGGTGGAAGGGCTTAGCCAACCCAACTTTCGCGTAGAAGAAGTCTATGGCGGGTTTAGGTGGCGTAACAACATGCTGCGCGATTGGCTATTCTTTGAGGTAGAGCCTTTCGTTTTATGGCTACGTGAAGAGGATTTTAAAACCTCATACGGCGTAGCCCTGCGCGTAGAAGCCTACTATGGGCGCGATACTTAAACACAACCTAATCGTAAATTACAAACGGAACCTTGCTATAAGCACAATAACGCAGTTTGTGAAAGCGCGAGGCCTCTGAAGGCTGCAACACGTGAATATTCCCACCATTTTGCCAGCGAATCATGCCTTTAGAACGACAAAGGTTGCCCGATTCCTGTCGCCATTTTCCCTGTTCGTTGCGTTTGAAAGAAGCTGGCTTTTCCGATGATTCAATTGTGAGTTTCAGCTCACCCGATGTTATTTGTCCGGAAGTCTTAGCTGGTAAGTAACTCGCCTCACCTGCAATTATGCGTTTGGAGCCATTACGAGAATGCGTGATATCTTCTTTACCTTTGCTCATATCTACAATAAACACCCCGCCTTCGCCCAATACCGTGAAAGACACGTTTTCAAAGGGCGCTTTTGCGTCGACCATCAACGCCGTAGTTTCATCGACACCGAAGCCAAACGATTGGCCGCTTGATGCTGTAGCAGCGATCAGACGGACTTCGCGATCACGTTCTGAAAAGTGAGTATCAAGTAAGCCAAAATTGAAAAGCCCTAAACCGCCGGCAGGGTTGATAGTCATTGCGCCATCTGTTAGTTGATTTTCACATTGAGCGCTGTTCTCACAGCGTTGTGATGTGGGATCGACGCCATACACACCACCGGATAAGACGCCCATCGAATTTCCACTTGTTAACATGGGAACAGGTCGATGATTGTTGTATCCACCAGCCTGTACTGCTGTTCCTGCACTGGTCCCCCCTACTACTAGCTGATCGTCTCGCCAGAGATCACGCAGTTCAATAAGAAAGTCGCTGGGTTTTCCTGTTGGAGTACTTAGCGCAGCAAGGGTTTTACTTTGGTCTCCGCCGTTGAAAAATAAGCCATCGAGACTAGATAGTGTATTTATGGCCAACTGGTTGTCTTCACACCATGAGCGTTGTTTGCTCGTACGCTCAGGGTATAACCTCTCTTTGTCAAACAGCGAATGCTGAGCTCTAAAAAATGCTAACTTGTTACAGCCTTGGCCTTTAAAACTTTCAACGTAAACGGCCTGTTGAAAAGCGGGAGTTAATGGGATCCAAATTACATCTACGTCGAATTGTTGAAAAACGCCCTCGTAAAAGTCTACCGCTTCAAATGGGTCTCGAGACGATGCCGTTACAATGCCGATAGTCGTTCGAACGGATGTGTCGGCGTTCACCTTTTCTGCAATTTTAGCTTGTCGTTTCGCATGTGCAGCTTCAATAAATGCGGTATAGATATCAACTGACGCCCTACCTTTCGTATTTGCTAACGATACTTGCTCTTGCAATCGATTGCCTAGCTCATCGGTTTGCTGCGCTTCTAAGGAGTCCAACAAAATGAAGTAGTCAGTATCAGAAAGGAAACGAATATCGCTATTTGATAACCCGGCATCATTGAGGGCATCTATCAGCGCATTTTTTGAATATAACCGCTCACCCCCAGATGAATATACATTCACTAATTTTGAATATAAAAAATCATTGTTTTGTGAGTATTTGTTCGCCAAATTTTGATATCTAAGTAGTGACTGCTGATTTATTTCGTACAAAATTTCCGCTTTCCCCGACAAAAACGTCGACGGTGATGTGCAGTTTTGTTTTGACATACTTGAACATGTTTTTAGTGCTCCTCCCGCCAAAACAAGGTTTGAAGACCCATAACAAAACATAGAAAATACAGAAAGATAAACATAAAAAAGCGATAGAAGCGGTGCTTTTAATCTAGCTTTAAAACAGTAAAAATTTGCGCGCAAAAAAATAACTTTCATTAAAACCAACGGAACATTTAATTGATTGACTTTTATTCACCGTAGTGTTAACTAATTATTAATGTCAACGGTAAAGTTCACGCCGTATAACAGTATTTGATTCAGACGAAGTGCATAATTCGTCACAACACTGGTTTTTATAAATGCTTAAGAAAGCTGCCAACCTAGGCAACTATCGCTATCAAAACTTTTACTTGTCGGAGTGGTTCGACGAGTAGCTCCTGCGCCCTTCAATTCATTGAAGCGGTCACGCTGCGCCTTGCAGCAAATTTTTATCTAAACAAGTGTTGAATCGCGCAAAAAGCGGCATTAGACCGTGCGCGTTATGGGGATCACAATAATGAAAAAATCGACGTTAGTTCACAAATTAGGTGTGTCTGTTGGCACGCTAAGCTACCTATCGCTTTGTATATCTGGCGCTGTGTTTGCGCAATCTGTATCAGCACAAGAAACGAGCGAAGAAGAAGTTGTAGAGCGCATTCAGGTCACCGGCAGTAATATACGCGGTGCGGATATGGAAGGTGCGCAGCCGCTAACTATTCTAACTTCAGAAGATATTGCACGCACAGGCGCATCTACCATTTCAGAGCTAATGCGCACGGTGACGCAAACCCGTGGAGGCGTTGGTACATTTGACACCACCCAAAGTGGGGCGACGTCTACCTCTACACCACCCGGTCAAGCGGCAGCGTCACTTCGAGGCATTGGGCCCTCTTCAACATTAACGCTTGTGAACGGACGCAGAATTGCAGCAAGCTCATTCGCTTCTGGCACTGAAAATTTTGTTGATATCAATAGCATTCCTGCCTCTGCAGTAGAGCGCGTAGAGGTGCTAGCAACGGGTGCATCGGCGATTTATGGTGCAGACGCCGTTGCAGGTGTTATTAATTATATTCTCAAAAACGATTATGAAGGCTTAGAGCTTCAAACTAATTACGAGAACACCACCAACGGCAACGACCATGGTGCCTTCAATGTTCAAATGCTGTGGGGTAAAAATTTTGATAACGGCAGTAATTTAACGGCGTTTTTTGACTACTTCGATAGAAAAGCGATAAGGGCAACCGACTTTTCGCAAACACGCGATCCTATTTTGGAAAGTAGTTACTCATATCTTTCTAAAGGGCAGCCCAACATTTACTTTGATAGCACATTAGACCGCTATGAAATGCCCGCACCTAACTGTCCTGATGAGCTTACAATAACGGAGCTCGATGAGGAAATTTGTGCCTATTATGCCAATGAAGATGACTATTTCGAAACGCCGCTAGAAACCTTGTCAGGAGGCTTCACCTATACCTATCAAGGTAACGACATTACGTGGCGGACAGATCTTCTTGCCTCGCATACCAAATCAACGTCGTTCTCTACACCATCACCGATTAATCAGGTAAACGATGAAGAAGGAGCATGGATAGAACTCGATGCTCTTAACGTACTTGAGGACGACGCGCGTAACGCAATTATTGACAACTTGTTCATAGGCTCCTTTGATACTGTTGCAGGTCGTGAACTTGAAGGTCTTCAATACGATGCTCGATTTGTATCCCCACGTACCGTCGAAATAGAAACTGACGCCATTCGCCTAGTTTCGTCTTTACAGGGGTACTTTGGTGAGTGGGAATGGGAGGCTGGCGCCCTTTACTCTCGCAGTGAGTCTGAACAGATTGCAACACAAGGTATCTACAACCGCTATCTATATACAGCCGCCGTTCACGGAGAGCTCTGTGATACGGTTGAGATTGCGCAGTATGACAGCACAAACGATATTTTAAGCTGTGGCAGCGGCGCACTGTTACCTGCCTATAACCCTTTTCTAGTAGGCGATGCGCAAAACGACGCTATCTTGGGCCTAACACAAGCACGCCCCACTCGTGATGGAACCAGCGAAATGTTCGGCCTAGATGCCAAAATTAACGGTGAAATAGCGCAGTGGAATGGCAATGCTGTCTTGCTAGCAGCTGGGGTTGAATTCAGACGGGAAGAAATCACTGACTTGCCGTCTTTAGACTCACAAGCGAGAGCGGAAAATAGCTTTCTTGTCGATGTTTTTGGATTCGGTTCAAGTGCCTCAGCGGCAGACAGAAATCAGATGGGCGTCTTTACTGAACTCTTTGTTCCTATTACCGATCAGTTAGATATTAGTCTTGCGGGTCGTTTTGACGACTACAATGATTTTGGCAGCACGTTTAATCCAAAAGTGGGCTTCACCTACCGCCCTATTGATGACTTAGTACTTCGCGGCTCGTGGTCTACAGCGTTCCGTGCGCCTTCTTTGACTCAAGCAGGCGTGCAGCTGCGAACGACTCGCGCATCTTTCGACTGTTCAGCGAACGACGCCGTTGCAGATTTGTACTGCGAGGGGCAAGGTAGCGTTCGCGGCAATAACGTACTTGAACTTGGTAACCCAGCGCTGCGCGCTGAAGAGTCTGAAACGTACTCATTTGGCTTTGCCTATAGCCCAACTGACAACACCACGATTACGGTTGATTACTGGACCTTCGATCACGAAGACATTGTTGATACCAACATGACGGGGGTTCTAGACCGTGCCATTACCGATGCTTCACTTCGCCATTGCGGTGTATTGGATGAGGGAGAGGTTGGCATTTCTTACTTGAAAGACCTGTGTTTAGTTACCGATAGCGCAGGGAATACCATTGAAGATGAGGGCGCTAACTTAACTGAAATTCTTAACGCTTGGGTTGAATTTGACGACCCGCGTTTTGATGAGTTACCGCTGTTTAGAGATCATATTTTATTGCTTGATAATACGGGCACTCAAGAACTCGAAGGTATCGACTGGGACGTAGACCATGACTTTCAGTTAAATAGTGGCACGTTGGAGCTAGGATTTTCTGGTACTCACTACCTGACCTACGATCGCAATAGACCTGGCTCTGATGAAATTGAGTCATTAGCGGGCACTTTCCTTTATCCTGAAACTGTTGCTACAGCTGAACTTTTCTATGTTCAAGAGGATTGGTACGTAGGTGCTTACGTTTTCTATACTGGCAGCTATGACGACGATATCATTCGTTTACGCAGCAGAGAAATCGATGAGTTAATCGAGTTGGGCGCCATTGAAGATGAAGATGATACCCGCGATGTAAGCAGCTGGACTACCGTAACACTCAGCGCTGGCTATTACTTTGAGAATGCTGACTTGCGCCTTACTGTTGACAACGTATTTGACCGAGATGCCCCTACGGCTTATGGCTCAGGTAGAGGTTTTGATGCCTTTAACCATGACCCATTTGGTACGCGCTACACACTTGCGTTTAGTTACTATTTTCACTAAGTGATAACAGAGGGCGTTAAGCCCTCTTCACTTTCGGAGGTAAGGTTGCAACATTCACCTTCAACATCGCGAATGCCTGATGCATTCGTAATTTTATTCTTTGTAATACTGCTTGCAGGGCTAGTGTCTTGGCTTGTTCCTGCTGGTACCTTTGACACAAAAAATATCACCACATCAGACGGCAACATTAAAACCGTGCTCGATGCCGATAGCTTCAGATATGCAGAAGAAAGCCATGGCTTTGTGTTATTCGATGGCACAGGCAACAAAACGGGAATAGCTAATTATGCCTTTGATGGCATGGTCTCGGGCGACAAATGGGGCGCTGCAGTCGGCGTTATCGCTTTTATTCTTATCGTTGGCGGCGCCTTCGGCATAGTGATGCAAACAGGCGCCATCAACAACGGTATTATGGCGTTGATAAAACGCTACCAACACGCCGATAATCTCTTGCTCCCTGCTTTATTTTTGCTGTTCTCATTAGGTGGGGCGATATTTGGAATGGGTGAGGAAGCCATTGCATTTTGTATTGTGCTAGTGCCGCTAATGACAGCCATGGGCTATAACGGCATCATGGCGGTGCTTGTCACTTATGTGGCTACGCAAATCGGCTTTGCTACAAGCTGGATGAACCCTTTCTCTGTTGCTATAGCACAAGGCATTGCTGATGTGCCGTTAATGTCGGGCCAATATTTTCGCATGGCCATATGGGCTATGTTTACCGTTTTTGGCTTAATCTTCACTTTACGTTATGCAAAGCAGCTAAAAAATAGTAACCAAGCATTTAACGATGCAGCTTCAGTAAGCAAACAGACGTCTTCTTTAGAGTTCACGTCATCTACCGCATGAACAAATGAGCTCACTGAGCAGCATTTTTCCGTTACCGACAAACTTATTCTGATCGCCTTTTTTGCTTGTATTTACTGGGTAATGTGGGGAGTAATTGTTCATGCTTACTATATTCCACAAATTGCCTCACAGTTTTTTTGTATGGGAATTCTGATTGGTGCCATTGCATGGGTTGGTGGACGTATGCGCATGAACGATATCAGTGCGGCGTTTGTTAGCGGTGCACAATCGCTGCTGCCTGCCGCCCTCATTGTAGGTATGGCCAAAGGCATTGTATTAGTGCTTGGCGGTGACGAGGTGACTTCACCTTCTGTGCTAAACACCTTGCTGCATCACACTGGTAATACATTAGCGCAAACCGGTTCTGTAATGAGCGCTTGGCTCATGCTGTTGTTTCAAAGCATCTTCAATTTTTTTATTGCCTCTGGATCAGGACAGGCTGCAATCACTATGCCTCTAATGGCGCCGCTATCAGATCTTGTGGGCGTGACTCGCCAAGTTGCGGTACTAGCCTTTCAGTTAGGCGATGGCCTAACTAACTTAATTATTCCAACTTCTGCTTCGCTGATAGGCTGTTTAGGTGTGGCTGGCGTAAGTTGGACAACATGGGTAAAATTTATTGCAAAGTTTTGCGCCGGCCTTTTCACACTTGCGTCGCTCACTGTTATCACCGCCGTTCTCATAGGTTTTTCTTAAATGCTAACGCTTATCAAAAATGTAGAGTGCTACTCGCCTTCGCCACAAGGCACAGTCGACATTCTTATCGCCAACAATGCAGTTGCACATACTGCCCCCAACATTTCGATGCATTCACCTTCTTTAAACATTATCGACGGCAGTAATTTGATTGCGCTGCCAGGCCTTGTTGACAGTCTGGTGCATATTTCTGGTGGCGGTGGCGAGGGTGGCTTTCACACACGTACGCCTCAAATGTCGCTGACTGATGCAAGTTTACATGGCGTAACAACCGTCATTGGTGCATTAGGTACCGATGCAACTACGCGAACACTTCCTGATTTAGTGGCTAAGACAAAAGGCCTAAACATTGAGGGGATCAGTGCGTATTGTTACACTGGCTCCTACCACCTTCCGGCTCGCACCATTACAGGCAACGTTACTGATGACGTTGTGCTAATCGACTGTATGATCGGGGTCGGAGAAGTCGCAATTGCCGATCATAGAGCTGCCGAGCCGACTGTCCAGGCGCTTGCAGAGGTTGCAGCACAAGCACGAACTGGCGGCATGATTTCTGGCAAAGCAGGTATTGTTTACATTCACACTGGCGACGGAGAGCGCCAACTTTCTGTTTTGCATGACGTTGTTGATAGTACAGATATTCCGGCAAGCCAGTTCTATCCAACTCACATCAATAGAAACCAAAGTTTGTTAGATGCAGGAATCGCTTGGACACAGAAAGGCGGTGTTATTGATATGACCACCAGCACCAACGAGCAATTTATTGAAGAGGGCGAAATACCCGCTGCAGAGGCCGTTGCCTATTGCCTAGATAAGGGTGTACCTGCAAGCTGTTTAAGCATGAGCTCAGACGGAAACGCTAGCCTTCCAGTATTCGATGATAATGGCCAGCTTGTGGGCTTAGAAGTGGGTAAAGTAGGAAGTTTATTTGACGCATTTAAAGCTCTGGTATTAAAACACAATGTATCACTAGAGAACGCCATTTCGGTTGTCAGTAGCACCCCCGCCAAGAGACTTAAGCTGCATCGCAAGGGAAAAATCGATGTTGGATGTGACGCCGACATTGTGCTGTGCGAGAGGGAAACATTGGATATTGTTCACGTTATCGCTAAAGGCAGGCAGCTGGTTCAGCATGGCAGGACTTTGATCAAAGGCACGTTTGAATAACTAAACCTACACGACAAACTTTGCATCGCACTACGTTGCTCTTTAACAAGAAAAAGGGCGCAAGCGCCCTTTTTCGTTTATTAACTATGAAGTATTGAGTCGATGTTTACGCAACTCAATTTAAGGACGAAGCGCCCTATCACCTCGAGCAAGCCCACACACACCGGTGCGCGATGATTCGATAATTTCAGCACACTGCCCCATAGTCGTGGCAAATGCATCTAGCTTATCTGTGGTGCCCGTAATTTCAATGGTGTAGTTGTTTACGTTCACATCCACAATACGCGCACGGAAAATGTCAGAATTCCGCTTCACTTCAGCACGTACCGACTCAGTGCGAGTCGCGACTTTAATCAGCATAAGTTCGCGTTCAATGTGCGTACCTTCAGTAAGGTCTACCACTTTTAGCACATCAATAAGCTTATTCACTTGCTTAGTAATTTGCTCTATGACTTTGTCGTCGCCGTGCGTGATAATCGTTAGACGCGAAAGGCTCGCGTCGTCGGTTGGTGCCACACACAGTGAATCGACGTTGTAACCACGTTGTGAGAATACACCAACGATACGAGATAGTGCGCCAGGGGCGTTTTCCATTAATACAGAGATAATACGTTTCATCAGGTTCGCTCCGTCTTGCTTAAGCGCATGTCATCCATTGCGCCAAACTTAATTTGCATTGGATATACGTGTTCGTTTTGGTCTACTGCTATGTCCATAAACACTAAGCGATCTGTGTAACTGAAACATTTCTCCATTGCTGCGTCTAGCTCGTCAAGCTTGTCTACTTTAATGCCCACGTGTCCGTAAGCTTCTGCCAATTTCACAAAGTCAGGCATTGAATCCATGTAAGAGTGTGAGTGACGTCCTTTATAAATCATATCCTGCCACTGACGAACCATACCTAGGGCACGGTTATTCAATGAGATAATCTTGATAGGCAGGTTGTACTGCAAACAAGTAGATAGCTCTTGAATATTCATTTGAATACTGCCGTCACCTGTTACTACCACAGAGGTTGAACCTGGGTGCGCAAACTGCACACCCATTGCAGCCGGTAAACCAAAGCCCATGGTGCCAAGACCACCTGAGTTGATCCACTGACGCGGTTTATCATAAGGGTAATAAAGCGCAGCAAACATTTGGTGCTGACCTACGTCAGAACTTACGTAGGCTTTACCGTCTGTGTGTTTGTACAAGGCTTCGATAACGCGCTGAGGCTTAATTACCTCTTCGCCCTGTGCGTAGTTTAAGCACTGACGAGCGCGCCAGGTTTCAATTTGTTGCCACCAATCGGCCAGCTTTTCGCTTTGACCTGATAAGTCTTTCTTATTTACCTGACTTAAGATTTGATCAAGTACTTTATCTACCGAACCTACTACAGGAATATGCGCATTTACGGTTTTAGAAATCGATGCTGGGTCAATATCAACGTGAATAATATCCGCATGTGGGCAGAACTTATCAACGTTATTAGTAACACGGTCATCAAAACGTGCACCTAGTGCAATGATGCAGTCGGCATTATGCATGGTCTTGTTCGCTTCAAGCGTACCGTGCATACCTAGCATGCCGATAAATTGCTTGTGTGTACCCGGCATAGCACCAAGGCCCATTAGCGTACAAGTTACCGGTGCATTAAGCTTCTCGGCTAATTCAATAACCTTTGCAGACGCATCGCAAGCTACAGCTCCACCGCCTACATACAGTACGGGACGTTCTGCTTTAAGTAGCGACTCAACTGCTTTTTTGACCTGTTTAGGATGGCCTTTTTCAGTTGGGTTGTAAGAACGCATGGTCACGTCAGTTGGGAACTCGTACGGGTGTTCTTCTGCTACGTTCACAATATCTTTTGGCAAATCTACTACCACCGGGCCAGGACGACCTGTGTTGGCAATATAATAAGCTTTAGCAATCGCTTCTGGGATATCAACCGCGCGCTTTACCAAAAAGCTGTGCTTAACGATAGGGCGTGAGCACCCCACCATGTCAGTTTCTTGGAATGCGTCTTCACCAATATGCTTCGACGGCACCTGTCCCGATAAAATAACCATCGGAATAGAGTCCATATATGCAGTAGCAATACCTGTAATAGTATTCGTAGCGCCTGGACCTGATGTGACGAGCACTGTGCCGGTTTTGCCAGTTGAACGTGCATAACCATCCGCCATGTGGGCGGCTGCCTGTTCATGACGTACGAGGACGTGTTTGACATCATCTTGCGCAAATAACGCATCATAAATGTCTAATACGGCACCACCTGGGTAACCGAACACGTGTGTCACTCCTACATCTTTTAGCGCTTCAACCACCATGGCTGCGCCCGACATCATTTTCACAGTGCTTTCTCCTGTAATGGGTTGGGGGGTTTGTCAGCGTACGTTGACGATGCCCCGACTATATCTAAGGTAATAGGAAGATAAAACACCAAATTGCGTAAAAGTGAGATATATATCCCAATATTCGCAATAATTAGGATAAATATTTCGACTTAAGTGTAATTTTGACAGAAAATAGGATATTTATTTACACGATTTTAACAGCGCAAACAATAAACATAGTTGCTTTAAGAGAGGCGTCTTTACACGTTTTAGATGCATAAAGGCATAAGCTTAATCATCGAGGTCGATATCAAGATCACTGTTATCGCTTATATCGTCGTCATCGTCAACATCTTGTTCAGCAGCACGCTTAGAGCCATAAATACTTGCTGTTTTTGGACGGTTTATTCTGGCTTGGTATTTCAACCACGCTTTCTCTTGCGGTGTTGCAGGGTCACGATGACCAAGAGCCGATTCTAAATAGGCTTGTTCTTCATCATTCTCTGGCGTAATTTTCCCGTCCACTAGTGCAGCGAACAAACTACCATGAGCCTGAAGAAGCTTACTTTCATTAATTGAAAAATCTCCTGAACGGGCAAAGCCGTACGGGTAATTTTTCTTATCTATAAAGGGTTTTCTTGCGACTTGCTCTTTTGTGATTACAGACATCTTAACCTCTTCCACCGCTAATACCTGCGTTGTAAACACAGACAAAATTGCAACACCAACTGTTGAATGAAATAGACTACTGATATAGCGCCTTAATCGCTTTCAAGGTTATTCTTAGTTGGATTTTTATTTTCTGTCAAACAGAAAAGTAGCTGTAGTAAAAACTTAATATTGAATGTTTTAAAAGAGCATAAAAAAGGCCGCAAGCGCGGCCTTTTATTATAAGCGTGATATCAGCGTTTTTCGCTTACCCAAACCGTAATGGTTCCTTCGACGACCACGGTGCCTTCAGCGTTATACGCCTTAACAGAAATAGGTAAATCACCTGGCTTCCATGCGTCAGCTGGCACTTCTGCTACACAACGAATATCTGAGTCTGCTTTCGCCGGATACTTTACTTCCATGCCCTTTGGGATCCACCTGAGGTTTTTAGGTATGGATGCTTCACACATAAACCCCATGGCCATTTCCAGACCATTGCAAATAGCAATAACGTGAACCGTTCCAATGTGATTTTCTACCGCTTTACGTTTACTAATAAGCACTTCACAGTAGTTTGGTTTAATGTCTGAGATAAGTGGTGAAACGGTAGAAAAATAAGGTGCCCTGCGCGCTGAGTACCAGCTAAATAGCTTCTTGCCAAAGGGCAGCTTCATAAATTTGTTATATGTATTTAGTACGTAATTCTTTGACATAGTTGTTCACGCTGATAGTTGGGAGCTTTTTATCTTTCGAGTGATTATTAAATCCGCGCCACTGGTTAGACCAGAGGAAGTTGCATTAACATAATCCCAACGAAGTAGTGATGCAAATAAATTCCTATTTAGAGATATAAAAAAAGCAGCTAAAAAGCTGCTTTTTGATATCTGTGTAGACGTTACATTGTGTAATTTACGCCTAGGTAGAAGAAGCGTCCTCTAGGTCCTGCCGGTCTCGACAATGTGCCAAGGTAAGGATCTTCCTCAAACGCGTTATTGATACCACCATATACTTCTAGGCTATCTTCAAAAGTGTATGAAACAGAAAAATCATGCACCAACGCAGAGCCAGTGTGAGTTTGACTGATAAAATCAGGATCACTCTCGATATCCTGGTTTTCTAGCCCAGGAAGTAGCTGGCTTCCTTCGTAGCGTCCTCTCCACCCAACAACGAGTTCACCAATTATATAGTCTGCACTCATGTTTACGATCCACTCTGGTCGCCCAAATGTTCCAAGAACATCAGTGACTTCGTCAGGTGCACTCACATCCCTTACTTCATCATTTTTGAGGAAGTTTGTTCCGTTGATAGTGAATTCAATTCTTCCGTCTGTGTCGACTAATTTAGCCAACTCAAAGCCATAATCTATGCGGAAATCAATACCAGATGTTTCAACCGCTGCAAGATTGATAAACCCTGAACGAAAATCTGTGATAAATCCATTCGTAGCATCACGGTCAATTGCGTCACAAAATTGGTTGTTGATTGTTGGCGCGTCTACGCAGTTAGATGCAATGTCAAAACCAGTAAGGCTATCAATCAGGCCATCAATTTCAATATTATAGTAGTCTAGCGTCACTACTAAACCTTCCAGCATACCGTCGAGCTCTGTATCTGGTCTCCACACTGTACCAATCGTGATGGTTTCTGCTTCTTCAGGATCAAGGTCTGGGTTACCGCCCGTTGAACCAGAAACAAACGCTGACAGGAAGTTAGTAGAATCATAAGTGCCATCAGCTACCGCGTCGCCAATCAGTGCAATACAGTTCGCCTCCCTGAACTCAGAGCCCGCACTAATTAAGTTTTGGTTACAAGGGTCATCTCCTGCACCAAGTGAAGCCGCAAATGTAGGTGCGAAGGCTTCATTAATGTTGGGAACCCGTACCGCTTCAGAGAAGGTCGTTCGAATACTAAATGTATCAACAGGTGACCATACTGTTCCTATCGTCCAAGCGTCATGCGTACCATATGGGTCGTAGTCTGAGCTTCTGTATGCAGTGCGCAGCTCTAATCGCTCAGCGAAATCGACACCTTCTAGTAAAGGTATAGTTGCTTCTACAAAGTATTCTGAAACATCGTACTCACCGTCAGAAGGATTGGTTGGGCCGTTACGAGAGTCTAATGTTCCAAAGGTTAAGCCTGCTGCAGAATATGGATCTGGCGTATAGGTACTTGACTCTTTTCTCCATTCGTAACCAAGAGCAAACATAACAGGGCCTGCCGGAAGCTCGAATAAATCAGAAGAGTCACCCGATACTACTGCCAAGAAATTCTCTTGCGTTATATCGTTCTGCTCAGTGCCAGGTTGGAATATAAAGTTAGCCGCTTCTGCGCTGATTGAATCCTTTCCAAACAAATTCACTGGTACACAAGAACCATCACCAGGCTGGAAAGTTAAGAATCCAAAATTCGCATTCGCAGATGGAAACGGCGACGTAGGAGGAAGCGCAGAACTGTCAAGGTCAGAGCGACAAACAACATTGCCAGTTGCTGGATCTGTTACAGCGTCAATAGCAGCGAAGTATCTGTCTTCTATGCGCAAGTTCGAAGTAATGTCGGCATCAGTTCGACCGTAGTTATAGAAAACCTCGTACTCTAGAGCGGTGTTAGGGATATAACCATCGAAGCCTGTAACAATACGATACGTTTTACGTTCTGCTTCTGGGTTTTAATTAGCGTTTATATCAAGAACATCGCGGGACATTACCAAGCTTGGTGATTCACCTTCTGCTTGTAATTCATTAATTTGAGACAGTAGAGCTGCAGGAATATACGGATTGTCTAGGGAGATTGGAATATCGTCATTGAAACCATTCACCTGATTAGTTTCTTTAGTCGAGCTAAATACGAATTTGGCATCTACAAAGAAATTTACGAATTCATTTAGTTCGTAATTTGACACTGCCTGTACTAATACTCTTTTAGACTCTGGAAGGATAAGTTCAGCGTCGGGACTACCCGGTACACCATCACCACCACTCGCATCGAAAGGTCCAGCATAAACATCGCCGGGATTGTAGGCACGTAAGGTGCCGTCTTCACCCACTACCTGACACGTTGGAAACATGGACGTTCCGATAGTGCCGCAACCTAGCACGCCGCCAGATCCAGCGACATCTCCAAACGCACTGCCAGTTAATGAAATTACACCTCTGTCACTTGAAATTGGAAGTCTGTAATCTGGCACCCAAGTATTCTTGAAGCGTGAATCAATACCAAATGCACTCTGAGTAGCCTCTGTATTAGCTACTTGTGTATATAGACCAGAGCCTGCGAAGTCTCTATCTCTAGCATACACTGGGCTTGTTTCTTGGTATTCAACCGCGAATACTAAATCACCTTTATCTGTAGAAAAGCCGTTGGCCAATGATAAAAAGAATTCATTTGCGTCACCATCGTCAGTCACACCTGTTTGAGTGCGAAGCTCTAGCCCGTCGAACGAGGCTCCGTTTCTCATATTAAAGTTGACAACACCGGTTACCGCATCAGCGCCGTAAACAGCTGAGGCACCACCAGTGAGGACTTCCACGTTTCTAAGTAAAGCAGTAGAGATGGTATTTACATCAACAGAGCCCGTACCCTCAATACCTGAAACATGTCGTCGACCGTTTTCCATAACTAAGGTTCGCTCACTACCTAGATTACGTAAGTCCAGTAAGCTTGCTCCTAGTGGGGTTCCATTAAATGCAGAAAAAGACCCCGGCAGTGACGCCTGTAGTTGAGGCGACTCACGCAACATGGCACCTAAATCTATTTGACCAGATGTTTTGATATCACCAGCATTAATGGCAAGAACAGGGCTCGCTGCTTCCAGGGAGGAGTCTTGAGCAACGCGAGAACCGGTTACAACTACTTTTTCGACATCCTTCTCTTCAACAGCGGCTTCTTCCTGAGCCTGAACCGCAGATGCACTAACAGTAAGTGCAGATGCTACTGCAATTGCTAGTGCAGAAATATTGTTTTGCTTTGATGAACCAAAAGCCATGTGTGTTTCTCCAAGTATTACTTTTTCGTTCCAGAGTGCTCTTTACGGCACTTTTGAGGAGTCTAAAAGCGATGGTTATTTTTATATGTTTTCAATTTGCGTTTTACATAATGCATTTTGCAAATGGTGTGCCTATCAAAAAGCAAGTAAACAGTGAAACTACCGCTAAAAAACGGCGCATTATGCATATTTACCCACTAAAATCTATTTAATATTCAAAAAGACTTAACTAACGGCTTTCGAATGCACATTTAATGTGCAAAAGAGCTCGTAAAATGTAGATTTATTGAGAACTAGGTTGAAATCAAGGCGGCACCGCACTAGGAAGGTGCAAAGAGTCATGAATAAGGATTCACAACGGTGCGTAAAGACAGACAGAATCGGCGCTGAAGCAATAAGCGCAAGCAAATTTATACTTTCGTATAAATTTAAGATTACGCAGTTAATTAGGTCACCTTGTATATTTAAATAAGTAGGTCTTAAACCGTTTTTCAGCGCTGACGACTTGCCGATTCTTGAGCAAGTATGCACGGTGCTTTTCAGTGAAATAAGAGGTTATGGTTTGTAGCAAAAACTAATTTGAATGCTTTGTGAAGCGATGGCCGACACTCGGTCGCGGGCCCTTTAAGGGGTCGCATCAATACATCTGCTAATGTTTAGATTTTCGTGATGTTTGAAAATTTGGAGCGGGAAACGAGATTTGCTAACTGGCCGACACTCGGTCGCGGGCCCTTCAAGGGGTCGCATCAATACATCTGCTGATGTTTCGATTTTCGTGATGTTTGAAAATTTGGAGCGGGAAACGAGATTCGAACTCGCGACCCCGACCTTGGCAAGGTCGTGCTCTACCAACTGAGCTATTCCCGCATAGAGTCGATGCTGTGCATCTTATAGGCAATCTAGAGACCTAGATTAAAATTTGGAGCGGGAAACGAGATTCGAACTCGCGACCCCGACCTTGGCAAGGTCGTGCTCTACCAACTGAGCTATTCCCGCAACAAAAGAGGTACTTCGTTTGAAGTGGTGCGCATTTTACAAAAATTTTGGGGTAACGCAACCTTTAATTCTACTTTTTTTGCACCTCAATGTTTGAATGCCTAAATCGTAAACACTTTCTCACGATAATAGCGCATTTCTTCAATAGACTCGCGAATATCATCAAGCGCTAGGTGTACGCCTTTCTTTTCGAAACCGTCTAAAATTTCAGGCTTCCAGCGGCGCGTTAGTTCTTTTATTGTGCTTACATCAATATTTCTATAGTGGAAGTAAGCTTCAAGCTCGGGCATGTACTTAACCATGAAGCGTCTGTCCTGCCCTATGGTGTTTCCACATAGCGGTGACTTGCCTGCATCTACCCATTGCTCTAAAAAGGCAATAGTTTGCGCTGATGCTTCTTCAACGCTTATTTTACTTTCTCGGCAACGTGCAGTTAATCCACTTTCACCGTGAACTCGTGTACACCACTCGTCCATATTATTTAACACGTCATCACTTTGATGTACCGCTATTACAGGCCCTTCAGCCAAAATATTCAGCTGTGCGTCGGTAACAATGGTTGCGATTTCCATTACTACACAGGTTTCAGGATCTAACCCTGTCATTTCCATGTCTATCCAAACAAGGTTACTGTCGTGTTTACTCATTACTTTCCTCTTTGCGCTACAGACATGGCAACCATGCCCTACAAACGGTATTATTGACATAGTATACGTGAAACTAGAAAAGAATCGTGGCGAAAAAACCAAAACTTACACAACGACAGAAACGACAAGTTGCAGCAAATAGAAGCAAGCGCTTGCGTGAAAAGCACGCATCAAAGGGCGCGGCGAACCTTGATGAAAGCACGCTAGAAAGCGGTACGGTAATCGGTCGCTTTGGTAAACACGCCGACGTTGAAGACGCAAACGGCGCAGTATCTCGCTGCCACATTCGCCGCACGGTAGACTCTGTAGTGTGTGGTGACAAGGTGTTTTTCAGTAAAGGGGATGACACTGAGTCAGGTGTAAGTGGGGTTATTGAAATTGTAAAAGACAGGCACTCCGTCCTGACTCGCCCAGATTATTACGACGGTATTAAACCCATTGCCGCGAATATCGACCGTATTATAGTGGTTAGCGCTATTTTACCCACCCTTTCACTGAATATTATCGACCGTTATCTCGTTGCCTGTGAAGACATAGGCATCACGCCGCTGATTGTCCTTAATAAAGTAGAATTGCTCAGTGAAGAGGAACGCGCAACCGTCACAGAACAGCTTAAGACGTACGAAAACTTAGGCTACGAAGTGCTTTTCACCAGTTGCAAAACCGGTGAAGGCATTAGCAAACTCAATGAATACCTTAACGATAACATCAGCGTTTTCGTAGGGCAGTCCGGCGTAGGTAAATCGAGCCTTATAAACCAAGTTCTGCCAGACGCCGATGAATTAACCGGCGATATTTCAGATAACTCGGGACTAGGTCAACATACAACGACGGCGGCCAAATTGCTTCACTTGCCAGCCGGCGGTGATTTGATTGATTCCCCAGGAGTACGTGAATTTGGCTTGTGGCACATTCCTACCGAACGTATTACATGGGGCTTTATTGAGTTCAGAGATTATTTGGGCGGCTGCAAATTCAGAGACTGCAAGCACTTAAATGATCCGGGGTGCTTACTAAGAGAAGCTGTAGAAGAAGGAAAAATTAGCGCAGAACGCTTCGACAGCTACCATAGAATATTAACCACCATGGAAGAGCAGCGCCCTAGTCACAGCCAGCCTCCTGGGGCGTAACAACTGCCACTAGGTTTCAACCTCACTGGAGCGCTAAACTCATTGGAGCGACCGAAGAAGTACACGCACTACTTACGCGTAATAGCCGTCACTAACTCGGCGATTTATTCTTTTGGTGTGAACCACGTGCTTATGCTTTTGTGTAAGCACTCATAACCCTAAAGTTGCTCTTAATACCACGACTTACTATACAATAACGCTATCTATGCAATGCGTTATTGCTTGCATAAAAGAAACGGAGATATTTTGTGTTAGATTGGCTTAAAGTTAATTTACAATACGTTACACCAAAGCACCTGCTTTCACGCCTTGTAGGCAAACTTGCAGAAGCAGAAATGGGTAGCGTTACGACATTTTTCATCAAGGCGTTTATTAAGCAATACAATGTTGATATGTCAGAAGCGCTGCATGAGGAACCAGAGCATTATAGAAGCTTTAATAAGTTCTTCACCCGCCCTCTTAAACCTGAAGCGCGCACCATTGACGAAAACAATGACGTACTTATCCATGCTGTTGACGGTACGGTAAGTCAGTTTGGCGATATCCATAGCGACAGTATTTTTCAGGCGAAAGGCCATGACTTTAGCCTAACTACATTATTAGGTGGCAAGCCTGACGTAGCTGCGCCATTTAAAAATGGTAAGTTTGCTACCATTTACCTTGCCCCTCGTGATTATCACAGAATTCACATGCCTGTTGAGGGCACACTTACTGATATGCTGTATGTGCCGGGCGAACTTTTTTCGGTAAATCCTCTTACAGCACAAAATATTCCAGGTCTATTTGCACGTAATGAACGCGTCGTGGCGCTGTTCGACACGCCTGTAGGCAAAATGGCGATGGTGCTTGTGGGCGCTACCATAGTGGCAAGCATTGAAACTGTCTGGGCTGGCACGGTTACCCCACCTGCGGGTAAAAACGTTCAGCACTGGTCATATGAAAAAGACAGTGAAGCAGCAGTTTTCCTTGAAAAAGGTGCTGAGCTAGGCCGCTTCAAGCTAGGTTCGACCATTGTGGTGTGTTTCGAAAAAGACATGATTGATTTTGAAGACCTCGCCCCTGGTATGGTTACACGCCTTGGTGAGCCTATGGCGCTTAAATCAACCGCACAGGCTACGGCTAAAGATACGCACGTTAGCGATGAAACAGCCAGTGACGAAAAGAACGAGGCTTCGTCAGAGGGCGCTGACAGCTAATTTATGGATGCTGTTAAAAAAAGCCTGATCTCACTTCATTTCACGGTAATTTTACTTGGTGGTACAGCCCTTTTCTCTCGGCTTGTACCACTTAGCGCCAGTGATATCACTCTTGTTCGTTCAGTATTTGCCTGCATAGCGTTGTTTGCCTTTTTGAAATTGGCGAAGAACAAAATAAAGCTGAATTCAAAAAAAGACTACGGCGTTGCCCTCGGTTTAGGCGTGCTTATGGCACTGCACTGGGTCACCTATTTTGCCGCCATGCAATATGCTGGGGTGTCTGTTGGCATGATTGCCCTTTTTACCTTTCCTGTAATCACGGTACTTATCGAGCCTTTTTTTGAGCGGGTAAGGCTGGTCTGGCAGGATATCGTATCTACAGTTACGGTGGTCGTTGGCGTTTATTTAATAGTGCCAGAGACATCACTGGAAAATGACATTACCCTTGGCGTTCTTATCGGTATTGCCTCCGCCATCTTGTATTCGTTTAGAAATCTTATTCATCGTAAGCACTTCAAGCACTACAGCGGTGCGCAGGCCATGGCGTGGCAAACCTTGGTTATCAGTATTTTAATGCTGCCGGTAGGCAGTGCAGCAATAACCTCAGCGTCTACCAGTTCTTGGCTAATGCTATTGCTTTTAGGTACCGTATTTACTGCGCTTCCTCATGCACTTATTGCTGCGAGCCTACGTCACCTTAGGGCAAAAACGTTTTCGCTCATAGCCTGCATGCAGCCTCTTTATGGCGTTTTCCTTGCTATTATTCTGCTTAACGAAAAACCTGGTTTAAGTGCGTTGTTAGGTGGAATTCTTATTACGTCAGCATCAGTTTATGAAACGCTCAACACGCATAAGTTGCATAATGCAAAAGATGATTAAGCCGTGTTGTGATCTTTAAGGAAGAAATGTCTATGCTCATTTTTGCTCACCGAGGTGCCAGTAAAGCCGCCCCAGAAAACACAGTAAAGGCATTTAAACTGGCTTTCGAACAACGTGCCGATGGCATTGAGTTTGATACCTATCAGCACGAAAGCGACATTATTGTTTTTCACGATAGAACACTTACGCGCAGAGCACGGGAATCCGGCTATTTACTTGACGTACCGTGGCAATCCCTTACAGAAATGGACATTGGGGATGGAGAGCGCATACCGACCCTGACCGAAACACTGAATTGTGTTCCAAAAGACAAGTGGTGCAATATTGAGATAAAACACTTACGCGACGCAGACAGCTGGGTTAAAGACGTTAAAGCGGCGGTACAGCAAAGCGGCATTAATGCTGAAAAGCTACTTATCTCTTCATTTAACCATCACTGGCTTCAAGCTATTGCGCTTAAGTGGCCCGAAGTGAAGATCGGTGCCTTATCTGCAAGCTACGAGCTTGACTGTACGGCAAGCGCCCGGGCTCTGAACGCTTATTCCGTAAACATTGCATTAGACGCCGTTGATAAGCAGTTTGTGCAAACGGCGCAGCAAGACGGATTTGACGTATTCGTTTATACCGTAGATGAGCCGAGAGACATGCTTATGCTCAACGAGTGGGGAGTGACGGGCATATTCACTAACGTGCCCGATGTAGCGCTTAGTGTGTTGTCGCATTAAACCCTACTTTTTCTATGCGAAAAGTCTGTAGAACGCGTATCTAATACATACTCACACTATAAAAAAAACGAGCCATTGGCTCGTTTTTTTAGAATGCTTTTCTTGAAATGCAGCTTAGTTGACTACTTAAATTCAGTTGAAAGGTGGTCTGAAAACACCGTATTCTTGCAGCACTTACATTGTCTACACAATCGCATATTCACCCAGTGGCCGGCTACAATTAGCGCTGCACCTATCGCGATGGTAAAGGGTTCGTAGTGATGCCCAAAAATATCTTTGTGCCAATAAATAGCGCCACCCGTAAACAGCAATGCAAGCGGGTAGTATTTGCCATGATAGCGAATTGCACCGCTAACCAAGGCGACTGCACCTACAATTAACGAAAAGGTTAGTATCGTTCTTTCGAACCACACTTGTGCAAAAAAGCTAGAACCGATCAGCGGCAGCAGAGGCACCAAAACAGGTAGCGCGAGGCAATGCAACGCACACAAGCTCGACACCCAAATGCCAAGTTTGTCTAGTTTTGTTGGATTCTCGTCAATTGGAGTCATTACCCTAATTACCACCGTGAAAAAATGAGTTCGCGAACTATTCGCCAGAGACGTTATATTATAACAGACTCACAGAAATGAGAAACGTTCCCACATTAAATTTTGATCTTAACGAGATGAAAATGAACTAACTACGTATAAAATGGGGAAAAAAGCTATTCGTTTGGCGCTGTGCCTAAGCGCTCAGCAACGCCTTTTTCTGCGGAGCTGTGCATTAGCCCACTGCTGTGTAAGGCATTTTCTTCGGTCATGCTTACCTTGCTATCCTTCACATCGGCGTTATTGAGCGAAGCCGTTTGATCGCGCTCTTTACCAAACTGCTTGGCCACTTTCGGCGCATGTGAAAAATAGTCGGTTACTGAGGTAAGGGTTAAACCTTCTTTTTCAAGTGAGGGTAAATGAGTTTTCAAGAAATCGACGGTTTCTGGGTGGGGATGGCCAATCACCACAACGTGACCATTCTTTTTAGCAATACGTTTCATGTGGTTGAACTGCTTAAGTAAGAATGCAGGCTCAAGCTTATGGTCTAGAAACACCTGTCTGCTCGCGCTAGGCACACCTAGCCGCTCGGCAATTTCTTCACCTTTTGTGAGTGCCGTGGTTCGGCTATCCACAAAAAATAAGCCTTGGCGTTTCACCTCTTTTAAGAGCGCTTCCATTCCTTTTTGCTGACCCGTGAACGCACTTCCCATATGATTATTCACACCAACCGCGTTCGGCACGCTCTTCATTGCCTTGCGCAAATTGTAAGTAATGGCACCTTCAAACATGTCAGTAGTCAATCCAAGGGGCCCCATGTTCTTTCCACTTTGCGCCTGCATAGGCATATGCAGCATAACGGCCCTGCCTTCTTGCTCAGCGCGGAGCGCAATTTCAGAAGCCAGTGGCGTTTGCGGAAGTATAGAAAAGGTAATTTCTTTAGGGAGAGAAAAAGCAGCGACATCGGACGGCCTGTATCCCAGGTCATCTAATATTATAATTATGTCTGACTTTGCTTTTACTTGAAGGCTAATTAGCCCGCATAAAACAAAGATTATACAAGGCATTAGCAGACGCAAAAGCATCTAAGTCACATCCGTTTTTCATCATTATTATTAAGCGCACACTACACAATGCTGTGTTTTTTCTAGAATACCAACAACTGATTCAGTTTCAACTTAGTTTCTATCAATCTAGGATTAACCTGACTAGTCTAGCCAAGAGCTTGGATTTAGCGCCTTGCCTTTATGACGAATTTCAAAGTAAAGGTTAGGATATTCCTGACCACCACTTCGGCCCACAAGGGCTATGCGTTCACCTTGCCTTACATCATCGCCAGCTTGCTTGAGTAACGCCTGGTTGTGACCGTAAACACTCATATACCCTTCGCCATGATCGACAATAGCGACCAGACCAAATCCGCGCAACCAATCGGCGTACAACACTTTTCCAGGCGCAATGCTGTTTACAGGGTCGCCCTCGGCACCATCTATCACAATGCCTTTCCAAGACACTTGACCTTGGCGGCGACTACCAAATAAGTTTCGTATTCTGCCTTTTACAGGCGCTGCCAGCTTACCTTTTAATTTGGCAAGTCCATCCATACTCACTTCGGCTTCACGGGCAGCCCGTTCTGCGGCAATCCGCGCAGCTTCAATAGCGTCTTTCAGCGCTTTTTCATCAGCTTGTAGCGACGCAATACGCTGGTTTTCAGAGGCTATGGTTTTGTTTATTTTCTTAAGCGTTGCTTTTCTATCGTCTTGGCGGGTTATAAGTACTGCTCGCTGACCTTCTTGCTCATCTTTCAAAGCGGCAAGTGACAAGGCTTTTTCGCTAAGCTCTGCGTTAACTTCTTCAAGCCTAGCAACATTGCCCCTAAAGCTCTCAATCTCTTTTTGGCGCGCTTTTGCCACGTATTGATAATAGGTAATGACACGCTCGAAGGTTCGCGCGTCATCTTGGTAAAACAGCATTTTTGCATAGTCGTAATGCCCCGCCATAAATGCACTTTTAAGCTGGCTCGATAAAAGTGACTGCTGTTTACGGATAGCCGTTTTAAGCCCTTCTTGTTCTTCTTCGAGCTTCGCTTGTTCTTGCTCAATATTTTTAAGTGACTGTCGGGTGCTGGATAGTGCTTTCGCCACTTTAGCGATTTCGAGTTCAGAGGCCTTCAGCACATTTTCCAATTCCTGTGCACTGGCTCTATTGTTCTCTAATACTTGCTGTCGAGCGCGCAATTCGGCCTGTAACTCAGCTAATTTTTCTTTTTGACTATTCGCACCGCCTTCTTGTGCAATAGCACTACTTCCAATCGGCATAATTGCAAGGGCAACTATGCACCCAATGATTGAAAGAAATAATCGTACTGACATACGTGCGCCTAGAACCTTAACTTTTTCATTGATGACTTAATGTGTTTCATCGTTGCTGTTAACAACGTTTTCCAGTGTATCTGACGCTCCTCCATATGCCCAGTGCAATTTGTTCGTAATATCAATCATCTAAAGTATTTAGCGCAAACCCGCTATGACTGACATTCATCATACTGAAAGGTAAGCTGGTTTCTCGCCCATTTTTCTATATACTTTGCACTCTTTTCATGGTCTGTAGACAGGGTTAGAGGTAATGGATCAACTAATTGAATTTGCTAGCAACAACTTTATTCTTGCTGGTATTTGGGTTGCGCTGATTGCCATGTTGATATTTAGCTATATCAGTGCATGGACATCTTCAGTAAAAGAATTAAGCACGCACGAAGCAACGGTTTTGATGAATAAAGACGATGCGATAGTGCTAGATACACGCCCTGCGAAAGAGTTTAAAGCTGGCCATATTTTGGGTGCCAGACAAATTAAACCTGAAGAGTTGCGTGAGAAAAACTTCAAGAAACTTGAAAACAGTAAAGACAAACCCATTATCGTAGTATGCGCTATGGGTAATCAGGCTCGTGGTACAGCAAATGCGATGCTTAAAGATGGTTTCGCGAATGTGAGTGTATTAAAAGGCGGAATGAACGCGTGGCAAAGTGCCAGCCTTCCCGTTTCTAAATAACAGGTAACCTTTATGAGCAAAGTAGAACTTTACACCAAGGGCCACTGCCCTTACTGCCACCGTGCAAAAGCATTGCTAACGCAAAAAGGTGTAGAATTTATTGAATACCCAATAGATGTTAAGCCTGAACTGCGCGACGAGATGATTGAACGCGCAAACGGCGGCTGGACTGTTCCGCAAATTTTCATTGACGATCAGCACGTTGGTGGCTGTGACGATATGATGGCTTTGGAAGCACAAAGCAAACTAAATCCAATGTTGGGTTTGGCGTAAAGCGTCAGCGCATACAGCAACGCACTACATTAAATTAAAACGACAATTAAATAGGAAATACCATGGCTGACGAAAATCAGACAAATAACGGCGAAGCAGCGGGCGCACAAGCGCAACAGAGTGCTCAGTTCAATATTCAGCGCATCTACACAAAAGACATTTCTTTTGAGTCTCCAAACGCGCCAGCTATTTTCACTAAAGAGTGGAAGCCTGAAATTAAGCTAGACATCGACACTAGCACTAACAAGCTAGAAGAAAATGTATTTGAAGTTGTACTTTCAGTTACCGTTACGGCAACGCTTGGTGAAGAAACAGCATTCCTTTGTGAAGTGCAACAAGCAGGTATCTTCGCTATTGGCGAAATGCCAGACCAAAACAAAGCGCACACGCTGGGCTCGTTCTGCCCGAACATGCTTTTCCCATATGCGCGTGAAACCATTTCTAACTTGGTTAACCGTGGAACATTCCCTCCACTTAACCTAGCGCCTGTAAACTTCGACGCTATCTTTGCAGCTTACGTGCAAAAACGTGCACAGCAAGCGCAGGGCGAAGCGCCAAAAATGGACGCCTAATTAGGTGAACATGAAAGGCGTGGACATGAAGTCGCATTCGGTTTCAGAGTCTGTTTCAGTATTAGGGGCGGGGTCTTACGGCACCGCCCTTGCTTTTTGTCTTGCCAGAAATGGCAACCCCACACTGCTTTGGGGCCGTGATGAAAAGCACATTGCCGAAATGGAAGCGAACCGAGAGAATGCTCGTTATCTTCCAGGCGCAACATTTCCAGATGCCCTAGTGGTAAATGCCAACTTAGAAGAAGTGGTAGCCGCCAGCCAAGATATTTTAGTGGTTGTACCTAGCCATGCATTTGCAGCCATGCTTCAAAGCTTAAAGCCATTGCTTAAACCGCATCAACGCATTATTTGGGCGACCAAAGGACTTGAGCCAAAAACGGGCCGTCTGCTTCGCGATGTGGCAGAGGAAATACTGGGTACCGACTATCCCCTAGCCGTGTTATCAGGCCCTACTTTTGCTAAAGAAATGGTAGCAGGCTTACCTACTGCAATTTCGCTGTCTTCCACTGACGATACGCTGAGTGACGAGTTTGCAGCAAAGCTGCATTGCGCAAAGTCGTTCAGAGTATACAAAAACTCAGACTTTACTGGCGTTCAGCTTGGTGGTGCGGTTAAAAACGTTATCGCTATAGGCGCGGGTTTAGCCGATGGCCTTGGCTTTGGTGCAAACGCGCGAACGGCGCTGATCACCCGAGGTTTAGCAGAGCTTACCCGTTTGGGCGTGAAGTTAGGAGCCAACCCAGAGACCTTCATGGGCATGGCAGGCCTTGGCGATTTAGTTTTGACTTGCACCGACAATCAATCGCGCAATCGTCGCTTTGGGCTGGCTTTGGGTCAAGGCAAGAGTGTCGATGTTGCTATTGACGAAATCGGACAAGTGGTTGAGGGATATCGCAACACTGAAGAAGTGCACATTTTATCTAAGAAAGTAGGCGTAGAAATGCCAATTTGTGAACAAATTTATGCTGTGCTTTATCACGGAAAATCCCCTAAAGAGGCGGCCTTAGCCCTGCTTGGTCGAGACCTCAAAAAAGAAGCCTAATGCACATCGAGTAGGGTGAGGCGTCACCGCCTCATCCCTCTCACAGAACCGTACATACGGGCCTCGTATACGGCTCATGT
>NZ_JANHZQ010000047.1:0-32748 GCF_041414725.1 Alteromonas sp. DY56-G5
ACTATTATCGACAATTAGGTAAAGATGCGGCAGCATAACTCAAACAAATCCGCCTCCGAATTTACCGGTGCGATTCAATCCCCATTATTGTTTTGTACTTGGTAACCACCTGCTCGACTTTCTGGTATTCGCTCTCTTTCTTCATCATTCCAGAAAAAGCAATCATCATTAATTGTTAACATCGCTCCTCTCAAGCGTTTCTAATGTACTTCATATAAAAGTACATTAGAGCTCTTTGACGACAAGTTAGAAGGAAACCTAGAATCCCCATGCTGGTTTTGTAAGAGATACCAGCCTATATTCTGAGTTGGTTACACATTGCTCTCGGTTATTAAGAAGCCACTGCAGATCTCGAAGAAGTTGTGGCTCAAGAATTTCGTCATGCTGCCAGTCTATGTAATTCCTTTCTTCTCCGGAAATAAGGGTTTTTCGGTATACCTCCATACAGTAATCTCCGCACCCACCATCATAGTAGCTAACGCATAACCTGGCTGTTTCAATCAACTCTCCAGATTCACAATAATCATCGAACATAGGTATTGAACGCATGTAGTCATGAGGTAAACATAAACCACCAGCAGTCCAATAAGGTTTGCCCACCGAATCGCTTTTGAGGGCATAACACGTTTTGTCTTTTACTCTAAAGATGATACTCACAGCTAACTCCATCATTATCTTAGATGAAATTAGCGTGTAGTATTTTGAGAGGGTGTCAAAAAAAGGAGAATGAAAAGCAGAGCTCTAGCAAGCGCAGGAGGATTTATGCAAGGGAGGTGTCACTTTCTACCAACTCTTTATATTGCTCTATAAGTCGTGAGATTCGGAAAGGACCAATATAAAAAAGAACAGCACCAACCACTATCATTGGAATCCCTATTAATATAGGGGTAAGTAAAATTCCAAAGACAACAAAAAGAGACGAAATTATTTTGGTTTTCTTTAATTCGTTTTTGAGGGTTGTGTCGATGTATTTAATTATAGTCTCTTTAGTCCGTTCACCATAAACGGACGAAACCTGATCTACCATCTTCTTGTATTCTGCTAATACTTTGTAATCCGCCTGCATGTGAGAGCTCCATGTTGTATTTACCCTAATGATACTTTTTATTTAATAAGTGAGCAATTTCCCCCTCCTCCCCAACAACTCTACTCGTCACTAGATGATATCCATCAATCCAAGTGCAAACACACTCGTTACAATTAACACTTTGATAAGCACCTCCCATCTCGATTGCAACATAGCCTCCACTACAGATAGGACATCTGATATCACTATCACAAAATCAACTGGTATATTTATTCACTGAGTCACCGTCAGAAAAAATCTTTTCAACAGGGTTTGGCAGATACCGAAAAACGATAGAAGGAAATTTTTCTTTAAGAACACTTTCAAGCTCGTCAAAATCGGAAGTTAGAAATGTTGGGTTCATAATGTACTTTTTTCCATCGTCGCTTATAGCAATTTGACGCAATGTATACTCCCCACTCTCGTTTAAGTAACTGACATTAAACAAGCCACCAGCATTGAAAGTGACTACTGAGAACTCATCCCTGCTGAGCAAGCCTTTCATTCCATTGTCTGTTTCAAATATATATAGGGTTTGAAATGTGTCTTGGATAGGGACGGCTTTCGTCTTCGAGTTGAATGCTCCACCTGCAAGCTTGATTTGATGTGAAAGAGTGATAAGCGAAAAGTGAGCGGCTTGTTTGATATTCATAAGGTGTCCTCAATTAGATTTAAGGAGACCGTAAGCATAATGTTCTTTTTGTCGAATCATACGACTCTGGTGAAATGTTACTTCGCCGTTCGGGTAAAGCTAGTTAATAATCAGTATGATTTGACTGTCTTGCTATAGCCCGTACCTTAACCCTTAAAGTCTAATATGAGAGCAGTATGCGAATTAAGAATTACCTTTGGATAGCCGGTACCTACCAATCTGGCAAACCAGAAACTTTTGAGCGAGTTTTTAGAGTCACTGAATATGGGTCAAATAGAAAAGTACAGTGTTCAGTTAAATTGATTATGGAACACGGCTTACCTGTACAGGATGGTTCTGTAGATAAATGGTCTCTGGCCGTGTCCACATCCGGCCACGAACTGTGTTTACCTACTGACACAATTTTTAATCAGAAAGGGTTAGGTATAGGAACATTTCTGAGAGACCGTGTTGTTGAGCAAGCAAAAGTTCAGTTTAAGGGTATGCCGATCAAAAGTGCGTGGCTATCCCCTCAAGATGCTAATGAAGAAAACTTTAAGAGGCGCGAGAAATTTTATACTAGTGGCGGCTTTGATGTGTCATACAGTGACAAAGCGACGGGCGATGGAAATGTATTGGCATCTAGTATAGATAAATTAAAAGTATCGAAGCCTGTTTCTGAATATTACATCCTAGAAGATAAAGACCTCTTGGGCTTATTTATCGATAGACACAATCAGCACAAGACTGAGCTAAATGAAGCTAATCGAGAACTAAAGGAAACCTCTAAGCAAAGAGACAAGCACTTAAAAAATGCCAGACGCGCCTATTGGGTCTTGATAGTGTGCGCTATCATAATGTTTACTCTCTTCAACAAATAATATCCACCTGCACTAGAGGGGGTGATAACCCTCTAGTGAAATACCATTATGCCGCCAGCCTGTGTCCTTTAATCCAATTCCTGGCCTCTTGAATTGCCTCTGAGCAAAACGCCCGTTTGTCTGACACTACTTTGCCGCTGGTAATATTATTTAAAATAATAAACAGAGGACTACGGACGGTCGATATTTCGATATTATCGCTATTGGTTGTAACGGTTACTTCAAAGCATGCATATCTTGCTTCACCACTAATGAACTGACTCCAGACTTTTTCGTAAGTGTCTTCACATATCATTTCAAGGTCGAAAGGGTCTGCCCCAACCTCTTTAATGGTTACTGAGAACCTTGCTGTTTTATAAGTGCGCTCTTTGCCTGAGAGAGCAAATACTTCACCACCAGCTTCGATTAGTTTGTACCCTTCCCCCTCCAGCTTACGCGATACAGTTTTAATATCTTCCTCTACTAGCTCCACAAATTCGTGCAGTGACTGTGATTCAAAGTCGGTTAGGTCTTCACAAGCGTAATCATCGCAAACAACATACATTGTATTGTAATGAACGTACCGGTGGTCATTAGACTTAATTTCTATACTTGCACCTTTATCTACAGCACGTTTGATAGCGGCTTTTTTGTTCCATTAGTGAGGCGATCGGCAACTGCATTTATATCTTCGGCATATAGCTGCCCTGTAAAAAGCATACCATCACCCTGACAATAGTTTAGGCTGTATTGGATTTCGTCTGCAGGGTAACTCAGCGAAGTTAACTGGCTTTTGAAATAGTTTGTAACTAGCAAGCTCATAATCGAACTCCTTAGAATGAATTGAACAAATATGCGCCCCCCAAGTAGAGGGCGCTACTCAACAAATTACGATGCGTATAGTTCGAAGTGAGTTATGGTTTCGATGTCCTCTTTTTTGTACCCCGCGCTGATCAAGCTTTGGGTCATATCTTCCACTGGCAAGATAGACGCGCCTTCTTCTTCTAAGTGTCTGGCTTCATCAAGGTCTAACACTATGGAGTTAGAGGCATGGTTAATAGAAAGAACTGTTGAGCCTAGTAGAGCAGTAGTTAGTGTGTTGATTACCTCTAGCTCCACCATTTGTGCGAAACTGACTCTTTTTTGTAATTCAAAGGGAACGCTTGGCTCTGCGGAATTAAAAGTACTATCTACCCACGAACTGGAATGTCCTTGCTCAAGTAGATTTTCCATCCATTGCTTTGCAAATGCGTTTAGCTCCCTGTAGTTTGAGCTGATGTGCTCACCTGGCTTTGGATATACAACTTCGAATACAGGTGGTACTGATGTTTGGTAACTGTAAGCTTCTACTTTTTCTTTGCCGGTATGGTAAAAGAAAATCATATCGAGCTCACAAATTGCATCCCCTCCCGCTGTGGAGTAGTGCGCTAAACTGAACGCCTGAGTTCCTGACTCATTAAAGTTATCTAGATCACTTGAACGCTCTAAGCATAAATCCATACCCGCCCCAGATTTAGATTTACCGTTAGCTCTTATTTCACCATCGACAATGATGCCCATTTGCACCATGCTTTCGTAAATGATGAGACTGGTTAATTTACTTTTTTTGGGATTTGTCATACTGCCACCTTGTGACCGCACTAGGCGGCCACCTCCATTGCTTCAATGTTTAATTTCACTTGATAAAAGGTTTCATCAACATTGCCACCAATAACCTCAACACTCACTACGTTGTGGCTGATACCGACCTCAATTAGAAGCTTTTCGATAGATGCAAAAGTTGCCTCGTCAGAATCAAGCGTATAACAGACGTTAGAAAGGGCTGTGAAAGAACCTTTTGTTGTCGCTACCTCTTCACGAACAAAAGGCATGCTCACTACTGGGAAGTTCAAACCGAACTTCTGAAGTGACTTATCGACAACAAGAGTCAGTAAGGCACGCTCCGCCTGCTCAGGTTGAAAGGCTGCTTTTAGTTGGTTTCGATTAATGATGGTCATGTGACTCTCCGTTTGTTTGGGACAACTAAAATGTGTCACATAGAGCTAACATGACAATTAGTGGAGAAAGAGGGTACTCGGTACACCTGACGGGCGCGCTGGCCTCTTTACCATTTATAAATTTCATTGCAGATTTATCAGAGTTTTAAGAATGAGTTTTTGAATGGTTTAAAGGCATCCCCACCAGCGATAGCGAAAGGGGGTGCCCTCATTTGTGATGGGAACTGGGCTTGCTTGAGCAAACCCAGGATGGTGAACTATTGATAGAGCTCTTTTGCTTTTCTAAAAACTTCAACGCCAGCCTCTGTCCACGACCAACTGTTGAAACGTGCAATTAAACCATTGACTCGCGCACGCTCTAATAGCTCAAATTCATCACTCTTTATAGCCTGCCTACGCTCAACTTCGTATATCACGTTAGCAAGACTTAAAATTTCTTCTACAGAGATAAGTGGAGGGTTGATGAATACTTCAAACTCTTGCTTCCCATGGTCTCTACAGTAAGGCTTTATACACGTTGCAACGCCACTCTCAATCTTCACCACTTTAGTAGTAAATAACCCACCCATACCCGATGGGACTTCAATCAAGGCTCCGACTTTGAAATCGTCGCGCTTTGCATATACATATGCGTGAGTGGTGTATCTAGTTTTGGCTAACTCTGGGTTGTTAACCTTGCATTCCATAAATCCGAACATGTTGTTACTCCGCTGTTTTGTTTATAGGTGTAACGTGACACCACCAGCAATTCCGTCAATTTAACGGTAAACCACCAGCCGGAAGAATAAGACTACTTAACAAGTTCATTTGCCTGCCTTTCCTGCTCAATTGCTTAACCGGCGCACCTGAGTACATTTTCCTTAAATCAACAAACAAGGAATTCAGATGACAACACTTCGCTCCAAAGCCTTTAACTTCCCTGCTACTGGCGACTTTAAATGTGAGCTAACGCTTATAGAAAATTGGGATGGCGCCTACATTGTAAAAGTGCACGGCGACGAACGAGGCATTCATTCTAAGAATATGGAAAAGCCATTCACAGATATCAATAAAGCCAAATCTTTCTACGACGAGAAAGATAAGACTCTTTCTGAAGCGGCTTAATTGCCGCTCTCTCCTCTATTTAGAATAAGGAAACCATATGACTGCACTTACCAACAACACAACAACAGCTTTCACCACCGCGCCTGCAAACCCTAATTTAATCTTTGAAGGTGTCGGTTCTGAAACTGAAGAAGCCAATGGTATGAGCTGTAGAATGCGAACCCGTTTAAAATCGCCAACTCATGGCGTTATTTACTTAGAAATCATGGCCGCCTACAAAGGTAAGTATGCGACACAAAGTGTGCAAAATTCGCCGTTTGAGTTCCATGGCGTAGTAATGCATGCCACTCATGAAAATAGCGATGCTGAATATAACGAGCGTGTGTTACGAGATATTGAAAACAATACCTTTCTCTACACTAAAGACGGGATAGTAAAGTTCGTTAACAAGACCTTTGGCATGTCTTATGAGACTCTAACAATTGACTACGATGTGCGAGTGCATGAAACCAAGATGTGGCTTTGCTAACGCCTTACACCCAATTAAAAAAGCCCACCGTTGCTGGTGGGCTTCGCCTAATAAGCTATATCACTCTTATAAGCTTAACAGCATGCCGTACTAGCTTTTCTTTCATGTAACCTTTGCTTTTATTCCAGCTCCCTAACTTCAACATTACAAATAACGTCAAAGTAAAGCTGAAGGCTTGTAGGAAAGCACTCCCCCACCCGCCTAATGATTGCTCTACAGCAAACCAGAACACCGCACCTATCGCGGTAGCACACGTACATAAAAAAACAATCAGCATAGCTGCGTCTTGCGTCGAACTTACTTTGGTAACTTTATTATTAAACATTATTGTACCTTTTAATGAATTAAGCCTTTGTGGCACTGTTAATTATAACTCTACAGCACTTGAAAACCTATTAGATAAAACGAATAAATGAATTAGATTTGAAATTATTCAGCTAAATAAACGATTAACAAAAAATGGCGGGTTGCATAAGTACCCGCCATTTATTCAAAATTAAAAGTATATCCCCGTGCATTTTCTAACAAATATTCAGTTATGCAGAAAGTATGCAAGCACCTCTATCATTTATCTAACAGGGCTGTATAGCCAAGTTCGTAGGCATAAGCTAAAGCTTCAGCACAAATGTGTTGATCCATCTCTTTGAAGGTAGGAAAGGCGTAAAGGTAAGCATTGTGAAGCGCAACATTCACCTTTTGGGAACTAATGTATTGAAGGGGCAAAGACAAGCACCAGCTTTCAGAGACTTTTCTTTTGGCCTCTAGCAGCTCTAGCGTTTTATCATCGGTGAGGGTGGTGATATTGCGAAGATACTCTATCGCTATGACCTGCGCGTCCGTTAATTCTTCCCAGCATAAGCCATCAACAAAAGTATTCACGTTGCGCTCTACGCCAAAATCATCCTCCACCAGCATGTTACGCACAACTGTGGGGATTTCACTCGGGTAGTCGAAGTGCTTGATGGTATACCCATTCTCGCTGCGCGTTACTTCATAATCCTCTGTTAGATAATGCTTTATAAGTAGCTTATGATGCGTTTCAAAAAAGTAAGGAACCTGGAAGCCACCCCACGTATTTTCTTTCGTACTGAGTAGCGCTCTGATTGGCTTTTCAAGGTTCACATTAACCCATGCCCACCGGCACGTAATTTTACCTGTCGTTTCTGTTACAGCGATTGTGTCTGACATTTTTCTCTCCTTTATATGATAGGAGTAATGTCTCAGGAATATAGTGAAGGGCAATTTGGCGGGAATAATGAAAAGCCCCTATCTAGGGGCTCTGAATAATCGAAAAATGACTTTCTTACTAAGGCCTGTTGATCTTTCGTGATTAGTTTTTGACCGGCATGGTAAAGAGTTATAATTTGCTTCGCCAAAAGTAAAAGAACAACTCACTACCATGCCGAGACTAATGCTAACTGATCAGCGGTGGCAAAAGCTACTTCAAGTAATGAAGAGCACAGGCCGCATTTATAACAAACCAGAACACAGAATGACCTTTGAAGGGATACTTTACCGGTTGAGAACCGGTATCCCGTGGCGAGATTTACCCACAGAGTTTGGAGGCTGGAGTACCATCTATCGACGCTTCAATTTATGGTCGAAGAAAGGTTTATTAAATAATTTATTCAATGAGTTAGCAAAACTGGCTGATTATGACTGGGTCTTTGCTGATGGTTCGATTGTCAAAGCTCATCAGCATAGTACAGGTGCTGCGACTTCAGACAATGAGTGCATAGGAAAGAGCCGTGGTGGCAATTCGACAAAAATCCATTTAGCCGTGGATAGTGGGGGGCTTCCCATTTATTTTGAGCTATCAGAAGGCCAGAGAAATGACATTGCTCGTGCTCAAAGTTTGGTTGACCACTTACAGGAAGTAAATATTTTCGTAGGCGACAAAGGCTACGATAGTGATGCATTAAGGGAATATATTGAAGCCAGAGGCGGTATTTCAGTCATACCAAAACGTAATTATGGCCAAGATATAGACAAAGAGAGTGTCGACTGGTGTCTTTATAAATATCGACACTTAGTTGAAAATGCCTTTGCTCGAATAAAGCATTATCGTTCAGTATCAACTAGATATGAAAAGTTAGCGAGAAACTATGCCAGTATGGTATCACTGGCATTTTCAATGATGTGGCTGCCGATGTATTGCTGAGCGAAATGTGTACAGCAAAGATCAACAGGCCTTAGGCAATCTTAACCTTGCTTTTTGCTTATCTGAAAACACTAGCCCCAGACAACACCCACTAATCTCCATAATCTTCAATGTGCTTTGCTTAGCGCTCTTGAAGTCTGGGCAGGGTATTAGCTTACCGTCTTTGCTTAAAGACATTGGGGTAAGGGGGAAACCATTTATTGTCGCTGTGAACTTGCTCATGTCACTCTCCGTTGTGAGGTTGAGGCTTTAATGTTCCATATTGCTGACTTGTTACAACTTACAGAGAATAGTGTAGATGCCTTATTTGTACGCGAGCAAACAAAAATCTGACTTAAAGTATATTTGATGGTTTTTAACCATGAAAAAAACCCGCAATATTGCGGGGCTCGTTTAATTATCTATTGCTGGGTTGGCTGTTATCACCAATTGTCGTATTTGTGGAAAACACTTCTATAAACCTGTGTTACCTGTTTCTCCGTGACTTCATAGTATGCAAGCGCTTCTACTACTGGAGCGATATCGCCCGTATAGAAAGTTTCTTGATTTACTAGCTCCTCTTCAATAATACGATCAATCCCTTTCTCTCTTAGCGCCTTATCTCTTGCTTCTTTGTGTAAAGCTGAAAGACGCTTAGCAAACTCGCTAGCATGTTGTACGGGAACGCAATCACCAGCACTCAGCACCGTACAGTAATCGACGCCTTCTTGACGCTGTTCTTTAAACTGCTTATCTCCAAACGCAAAGAAAACACCAAACTCTTTGAATAGCTGGCTTTGCTGTTCTTGTAATTGTGTATTCATGTATACATCCTTAAGTGAGAATAAAAAGCCAGCCCGAAGGCCGGCGAAGTGGCGGGAGAGCCATTACAACTGTGGGAGCGCAACTCTTGGTGTGAGCTTGCTTACTAATTCGTGAAGCTTTCTAGGGCTTGGTTCATAAAAGCGAGGTACAGTGAGTCCAACGCGATTTATCTTGGTCGAACGCTTTTGTGAAACGAGTGAGAAGTTTATAAGCGCTTCTGTAGCAATCTCATCAAAGTTTTCTGTTGCCCATGCGATAAATGCTTCTTGGGTTTCAAACTGGATACCTGCGCTCAAATCGAATGATGCTTCCTGCATGAAATCGAAAACTGTCTTCTGTTTTTTGCTTGTGGCCATGATGCCCCCTGCTCGATTAACTTGAAGGTAACGTAGGTGAAACAGTGCATTCGGCAATTTGGAGGGAAACGTCACGCGGGAGCCTTATATCCAATTAAGAAAAACGTTTTTATTAATGGTAAAGGCAACTGGTGAAGTTGAGCTTCTATGGTCAGGTTTAATAAATTCAGTGAAGCAAAATGGTAAATTTTTATTAGTTAGGAACGATAAAAGAGTAAGAACTGGTAAAGGTTCGCAACCAATCTTTACCCCCTGCTTGTCATTTCGGGGTGTGGTGCTGGCAGGTCAATTCGCGATAGCGGAGCAGGCCTGGCGCTTATTTCAATCTAGGCTTATATACGCATACCTAGTATGTGCCTGTTGTAAAAAAGAGAGCTGCTGGATGGCAGCCCTCTTAACGCTTTAACTTATGCTGCTTTATCTGTATCGATGTTCCACTTGGCGTATTCAGCCAGTTCACTAATACACTTTTCAACCAAATCTGGCACTTCACTAATTTTATAGTTCATCCACCGGCGGTTGTGATGCTTTTCGGAATAGCTTTCGAAAGAAATGTATTTCACATTCATTACTCGCATCATGTAGCCAAGGTATGTCGCGAAGTCCTTTGCGTAGCCTTCTCTTTCAACCAATGCATCAAGTTTTTTCTTAAAACGCTGCCCAGCTTTGATTGATGAAAATAAATCCTGGTCTAATGCTGGTTGATTTGTACTCAAGTGGAGTTGGTACCCATAGATTCGTTGGTTACCACCATTAATTAGGGCCTCTGCGCTCGTCTGAGACTGAATCGTTAACCCTGAGATACCATGCAACGTTTTGGGCAAATCAAAGTCATAGTGTGCAAATTTAGGCGCCGATTGATAATCAGCCGTTTCTACAATGTTAAAATTCACATTGATGTGCCCGTACTCAGAATAGTTGCACTTTTCAATACCGAATCTCGCCATTACTGAAGGTTTAGATATGTGTTTTTGCATGTTATCTCTCCCAAGATGCAAGTGGATTTAAATACATGCTTAATGTGACAAGAAATTATGAATGCACAATTTTGTGGGAAGAATTGAATACATTTTCATTCAAATCTGATTTGAATCGATAGCCAGTGTTGTGGAAATGAGTAAGCCACCAGCATGGTGTGATTTTTTCGCAGGTGGCTTTGTATATTAGCTTGTTGGATTCATAGCTTTAAAGTAAATGCTTAGCACTTCATCTAATGGAATGTTAGCACGGCCAACATCTGTAGCTACCATTAGTGGTTTAATGTATTTACTATCATAGCTACCGGGGTATTTTGACAGATTGAATATGTTTTGAAGTTCTGACTCAAAATCAGTGCCGTGAAGCAATTTATCCATAGTCCCATCAGAATTAACCACGTAGGTCTTGTCTTGTAAGGCGCGTGCGTGGATAGGAACCAATAAAGAAGAAATGATTTCACTAGATCTTATTTCTTTGTATGCACACCATTGTGGTGTTACACGAACGACTCCGTTTACTAACATAATATCGCAAGCTAAAGTAGCTTTTAGTGCATCGTTTTGGTCTGACCTAGCAAATATTCTGATGTTTCCAATCTCTGCTGGAGATATGGCACCTAGTAGTGAAGAGAAGTCAGGGTGGGACGTACCATCCATAATTTCAAGAAAATTATCATTCGCATTTAAATAACGGTTAAGCTGTGCAGTAAAGTGGTCTTGACTGACTGAACTTGCCAAGTCGCGCCAATCATTTAAATTAAAAGGTTTCTTTCCAAAAAAGAAATCTTCATTTTTCATCGTTAATGTACTCCATAAAGTAAAAAAAATCCTGGGATGTATCTGTTGCCTGAAGAGTATTACCCATATAGATATTTTGTTAGTTGCTCGATAACCCTGTTTCAATTAATGTTGCGGAAGCAATGTTATCAGGCGAAAGCAGGTGGACAGTATTATTCTGAGGGCATTGTACGCGCAAATACTTGCTCCATTTTTCAATATCCATATCTGTCGGCACCTCACCATCAACACATGAATTGCTCTGGTCGGCAGGTGTCAATATCTTCCTGATTATGTTTCGACCCCCCTCAATTTCTCCATCAGGGAAAGTAATGTCTTTTTCTTTTATTAAGTAAGTTCTCCCCACGACAAAATCAATAACTTTCACAAATCGGATCCCTCAAAAACTTCTCTATCATGCTGGTAAAGGCGATATCACGCTCTACCACTGTTTCCTTTGCTTGTATAAATAGGCTCGTTGGTATTGTAGTAACATACCTGGCATCGAGACTGATTGAGCTTGAATGGCAAATTGGATAGCTTTTGTCAGAAGAATGACAATCAATAAATGAGCTCACTCTAACCCACGGTGCGTAGTCCAAACTATAAAGTGAGTTCATGAATGATACTTGTTCCAGATCGTTGTACTGAGTAATAACTCCCACCCTCCCATCCAATCCACCAGCTTTCATATACTCACTTTGGAGGCGAACCCAACTTGAATTAGACTTTTCCGCGTTTAAGTAATGCTCTGCGCCCTCATTGAAAACTACCGCTACTCCCTCCCATATTGGGTCAATGTCTTGATTAGATTGTGTAGTCTGATAAAGGGTCTTTAGGAAAGGTGGTGTTGCGCACAACTCTTCCAGTTTTGGTAAAATTAGTGAACCAGAAACTGTCATCTATTACTCCACTTGAATATAACTATTAAGAATGCAGGGGGCATTTGGTGCGAATGATGATTGGTTTAGTGGCCGGTGGAAAGGCGGTTTCCGATTTACCAAACATTTGTCTGGTAAATCGGTCAGCCTGGCTAGGTTATCCCACAAATCTTAAATGCGATGGCGGTTCACTTTCTACTGCATTAGAAAGATAGCAAGCTGCAGCAGATTGCTTTAGGTTTAATAAAGATAAGTTCTCGCTTGATATATAATGACAAACGGCAAATACAGCGACGACCTCCTCCGGCGAACTGATCTCACCAATGATTACTGACTCACCATTGGGTTGGAAGCATTGATAATCTTCCATCCAGCCAAGGCATGTATTGCCGAAAGGCGATTTTCTTAAATGCTCGAGGCCTTCTTTCGTCACAATGGCTCTTTCAAGGCTGTGAGCAAATACTTCAGGTTCTACAAACTTGGGTTGATTTTGTAACACTTCAAACTTCGACAAATATGAAGATGGGAGTATTTGCTTGCCGCGTACTCGTAAGCTCCCGTATAGGCATGACTTAATCACTTTATTGGCAATATTAGTAAGCAGGTGGGCTGCGTTATAGCCCATGGTTAATACTGACCACTGCCTTGATATCGTTTTCGTTTCAGAGTCGATGATGCGACTGTCACCACCATGGCTTGCGGCAATGTAGATATCCATGTTTGATAGGGTAATAGCATCCAGCGCTTCACTGGCAACGTTACTTATTGCTTGCCTGTTAAACCCCACCAGCGAACTGGTAATAATAAGGCGTTCAAATTCAGTGTAGTAAGACATGTTAGCTCCTTTGATTATTTACAGGAGCTAACGTAGGGGAAATAAATCGGTTGTAAATTCTTGAGGTAAAGGAATGTATCATTTACCTCAAGAATGAAAGGATTCAACTATCAAAGAAGTAAAGAAATCCCCATAAGATTGTCATCGTTCCTGCGATAAACAATACATACTTGACCATGAAGGTTGCTACTTCATTGAAGTTTAGCCCACCTGTCAGCATAAAATACCCAAGGATGAGCGCTCCTATTGGCGCAAACATCGTGTATAAGAGCGAAAACCGGAAAGGCTGACGCTCACGTGATTTGTGTCGTGATTTCCTGCCGAGTAAATAAAGAGACATTAATAAAAAGGGAAACCATCCCATTACACCTGCGGCTTTTAACGACTCAGGTCCTAACCCAGCCATCCCAGTGAGTACAGTTACGGCAACCCCAAACCCAAGCAGAACTCTCGCTAATCTGTCTTCGCCGTCCCTGCTCTGTGTATCAATCGATGCGTTCATTTTGTACCTCCTTTTCGGCTTTATGAACGTAGGTATGGTAGTGTAATTTCAAGAAAACGACCGAAAATAATTCAATTATTTTCCAATGCCGCTAAAAACCTTCCCGTATAGCTGTTTCACAGCTTGAATGGCGTCTTCATCAAGCTTGTTTTTGAGGGGCCGATGAGGGTAAAACTCTCCCTCAAGTACCGTATTAAAAAATTTGTCATCGATACTGCTCAGCGCAAGTTGATAGTGAACTCGCTTCGTTGCCTCCTGGTAACGCGCAGTAACTAAAAAAGGGGATTCTCTGTGTCGATGACCATTAACCAAAAACGCGATAACTTTGTCTGACTCGTTTCTAAGTAATACTCCATCTAACTGTTTTTCATATGTGCCATCGCATTGCGTTAGCAACGCGCTATTAATAGGACGAAAAACTCGCCCGTTTAAGTTGATATTCACTAATTTACTCTCTTTAAATCGACTTTTGGTGCACCAAGAAGTAACTCCTTGGTGAGATAAATAATGGCTACCCAACGGAATTTGAACGTGACTTGATTAACTATGGTGTAATCGTCGGGTGTCCATGTAAATGAAGTAGCCCTGTACATGATTGATGGCGCCTTATGTAGCACTTTGGTAAATGAGACCGCGGCAAAAAACACTGCCTGTTTGAAGTATCGCTATGTCTGCAGAAACTACAGCTCTGCCGGTTGTCTTTTCGATGAAAGTGTCAGTGTGAAATGGGTTGTATGTTACTTCTACCCATTCACTTGAAAGCGACGCTTTTTCTCCCTTAAGCACTTTACTTAAGGTACCCTCCACAAAAGCGTGTACATTACGTCTTTTTTCCTTTCTCGCTCTTGCTTGACCACCAGCACGCACATTGAATACTGCATTATCGATTCTAACGCTGACAGAGTGATCTAAAACTTTGCCAGATAACTTTCCGCCCTTTGCTTGGATTGAGAACAATTCACTATTCTTGCTACTCAAATCACGATAACCACGAATGCTATCCCCAAGCTCGTAGCGACGACCTTTAAAGCCAATAATCTCTTCTGTTGTATCAAATGGAACGTTTTCTTCGAAATTAAGCTCTAGTGATTCAGTAAACATGTTTGTACCTGTTAGGTTGACTAAGGATATGCTTGTAACGTAGGTCACTCACATATCCTTGCGACTTTGAGGGAAACTGAACTGAAACTATTCTAGTTATTGGCTGGTGGTAAGGTCCAAGTCGAACATTCGAGCCATATCTTGAAGCCCTTCGACCGTTGCGCCTTTAAAGTAATAGGTTTCGATATCATCGGGAATGTGGGCAGTATAGGCAAAGACCACCTGCAAACCGCTTTTATGTGCCATTAACACCCTGTGGCACTGCTGATTTACCTTAAGAAGCTGGTGGTCCATCGGGCATATTGTAGCCAATTGATTTAAAACCGCCTTATCAGTAAACCGAACATAGGGAGCTTTAGGGTTTACCTTACGAATACGCCATGAGTCACGCTCAAAACTTATGAGGACATCTTCCTGGAGGGGTACGCTACCGTGCGCTACCGAATAAATAGTTCCTTTATGTCGGAAACAATGCACTTGGTTACCGTTTCTACCATGAACCCCGTTAGGCTCTATCAGATCACAATCGTCCACCTTTAAATAGCTTGCCAACGCAAGCTGATGATTGTTGGCCCCGGTGACACGTTGAGCTTCATTTATATCCATACTTTAAACCACCTTCTTTAGCAGTGAGCCATACGTGCGGGTGGTTAGGCTATTAACCTGGCCGCGCGAGAGAGAGAACCGAGTTCTGTCTGCGGTGATAGTGTCACGAGATATGGTAGAAAAACCCCATGCTTTTTTCACTGTGCACCATCCAGCAACCACGGTACGAAAGTTTGCTTCGTAATTGATTAGGAAAAGGTCTTCAAGGTGAAATTGTTTAAGCGAAGTTGTGACGGCTCGACCAACAAATAAATCAAATGCCTGTCCATCATGGCGAACGGCAACCGCATTACATAAAATAGTATGTAGCGTGTTATAGGCTAGTGAACCCTTAAATCCGTCAATATGTGATACAGCTTCCAGCAAGGCGCGTGTTTCACTGTAAATTACATCGAGAGATGCATCAGAACTGACTTTCAATACTGCTAATGAGGGAGCAGATGCTAAATCAAAGCCTTGTGCACGGCACAGAGTTTTACTGAGGTTAGAATAAATACGCTCTTCAGAGACATGTTCCGCTTCGACCATTAACCAATCAATAATGTTTTTAGACGCCCACTTGGCTATGACAGCTATTCCTTGAAAGGGGCTTTGGTTTGTAATTGATAATAAACTCATTGAGATGTTCCTATTGGTGTTATCTGACAATGAGCAACGTAGGCCTTATTTTAGTGCGGACAAATTTGAGGGAATTCTGCGGGTGGCTTGCACCAACTCATTGAAACCTTGGCTTAAAAAGCCATGTTTAACAATGCTTTTAAAATGGTTAATTAGCCCTGGGCGACTAATCAACCACCAGCAAGAATGTTTGGCTAATTAAGAATACTAGTTGCCGCTAAACCATTATTGATTGCATCCTCAATATCAAAGATGCTTCTTCTCATTTTTCTTAGAACAGATTCTGCCTGCTTTACTTTTTCATTCATCGCTAGCTTGCCATCTAATGTTTCGCATTTTTTGGCTTCATTCCGTAGCCTAGTTACGTAACCTTTAGAAAGTCTTACCTGCTCTTCTGCATCTTCAGTCGTTTTTATTTTTTTTAATCGTTGCTCAAATGACACCATTGATAATTCACCCTAAGTTAGTTGGTATTTTGAATTAACGTGACGTAAAGTTTTCCAAGAGCAAATGCAGTGGAATGCTGATTAATCCTCACAAAAACACTGTACAAAAACTAGACACCAAGGGGCGCGAGTGTATAATTTATAAGCAACCATAAAAGACAAGGAAGTTTGGAATGAAAAAATGTATTTATTGCATTACAGCCCTAGTTCTTATGGGCTGCAGCTCTATGCAGCCTCTAGAGCTAAAAACGTCCATAGAGTACAAACCCGATATAACATTACAAGATGCGTCAGATTTAGCCTCCGAGGTTGCTGGTGAGTATGCGGATAGAAGTCGCGAGGATTACAAGGAACTTGTTAAAGCGGACCAGTACTTATTGCATGCAGCGGCAGTTGGTATCATCGGCGTGGCGTCTTCGGCACATGCCGACGTGTTGACCACTGCATCGCTGTTTGGTGGGTATGTTGGTGCTCAAAAGGCTTATACAGGCCCTTTGGGTAAAGCAAAGCTATATTTAGAAGCTGCATCAGCTGCACAATGTGTGGAAAAGCACGCTGCTAGACTAATACCTGAAGTTAAAAAGTTAGATGATAAATCTTTCTCAATCTTTGCACTTCAAAGCGATCTCAACGATGAGCTATCCAAGCTAAAGGCTGCCATAGGGCATTTCGATATGGCTTACGCAAGGCTTCAAGGTAAAGATAAGGAAGAGTTTGATAGCGACTTAGCCAAAGTTAATTTAGGCGGTTTCTCGTCCTTTGATGAAATTTATCAATTCGGAAAGAGTAGCCTAGAAAGCATTCAGGCCACAATACGGCAAGTGAAGGATCTTCCGTTCCTAATCATAGATAAATTACAACAAATTGATTTGGAGGTTACACGGCGGTTTATCACAGAAACTGTCGACATAGATACAGTCATAGCAACGCTCAAACAAGGCCAATCATCACCCCCTGTTGAGAGTGTTCCAGAACAGCAAAGCTTACAGGGTGTAGACAAAGGCGCCCCAGAAGGGTTCTTTGATATGAATGACCTTCAGCTAACACAAACTGCTACACAAGATGTTCTAAATCTTTCAAAGCAGGTTGTTTACTTATCAAATCTTTACGCGTCTTTAGACCTCTCCCCTCTCACTAAGAATGCAAATTCCATTAAATCTTGTGTGGTTGCTACGGTGCAAGTGAACGATTAACTTAGCTAACGCCACCACACCCGATAGGGCGTGGTGGCGGGTGGGGAAAGTCACGGCTTAGATAGCCATGACCAGTTGGTTTTTGTCCACTTTATTTTTCGCAGCCTCCCTCTCTTTCTTCGCGATTTCTTTTGCCAAGTCAGCCTCCCTCTTCGCCTCCAGTAGACGCTTTTGTCTAGCAGTGTGCGCCTTTACATATTGCTCGACCAGTAGTTCGTCCACCTGCACCCCGGCGCGTTCCTCTAGTGATACCTTAACAGCTGCTCCATTCACTTTTTTGAAGAACATGCTGTGGTCTAACACTCGCTCTATGGCGATATACGATGCGTATTTGTCAGGGTATTGCTTAGCGCCCTCCTTGAGATCACCTTTACTGGCCATGTAGCAAAATGCGCATGATAGGCGGCTATATTTTTCACCACGCTCTCCATAGGCGGGATGCGGATGTTGACCGCTTGCATATATTGCATCGTAGGTAGCATCCTCTGAGGCATCAAAGATAGGCATCCAGTCGAACACTGTTCTCGATTTAGTAGTTAAGCGCTTGTTGATGAACAGAGGGTTTTTCATGCTTCTCATTTTGCTTTCAGCAGCTCGAATGCCGGTTACATTGAACGCTACTTTGATACCGCGTGCTTTCATGTCCTTTCTGATAAACTTATCGATTTGCTGAACCTTGTAATCTGAGGTGCAAAAGCGTGCGATTCCGCCCATGAATTTTCCACGAAGCAAAATTCCATCAATAAGGTTTCTGTAAGGATTTTGAACTACCTCTACTGGTATTGCTGGTGGTGTGAACTTCTCTATGTGCTCAATAACTCCATCATGCTCTACTTCACTAGTTAGGTTCGCATGTACTACAGTTATTTTGTGATGTGGAACAAGCTCCAAAACTTTTAGCTTTGCGAACTGGCTATCTTTTCCAGCCGAATCAGATAGGTAGAAGTGGCATTTGATATCGTCGTTGTTTGCATATTCGCGAATAAGTGCGTCTCTCGCCTCTACTGAATCTGCCGCTAGCTTGTCTGCGCCAGTTAGGTCGAATAGGTCAAAGTTCTCTGTGCATTTCATGGTTGTGTCACTCCTGTTCCGGTATGTGATTAATGTGCAACAGGAGGAGAGAATGTGTATTTTGGGGGAAAGAGCGGAGCGGTTGCTGAGTCTTTATTCCAATTTAAAAGCTCAGCGTTTTTATGAATGAATGCTTATGGTTTTAACTGGTAATCTACCGTCCAGGTGTCCAGTGAGTGCGGCCTAATTAGTGACGAACCGCTAAATGCTTTTTCTTCATCAGCACGACTGAAGACTTCCTTTAAAAACTTATCTAATGCCTGCGCAGAAGCTAGTTCACCAAAACGAACGCTTATTTGTCCTCCATAAGCATAGATAAAGCACACATCATCTATTAGAGGCTGTAACGCATTTTTTAAAATCTGCATATGCTTCTCTGCGGTTTTCCCAATGATTAGATCATCTACCGATGAAACATTAACAGCATAAGGGTTTTCAGGGTCTCTGCGTGACTCTGTACCACCAGCATGAATAAGCGGGTGGTATGTGTGGACGTTTTTAAATCCCATACTCTTAAGCTGCGCTTTTACTTGCGCCACATCGTCCATATCTTGGCACATCACAACAAAGTCAGTCGTAATATGGCAGTTCACCGTTCGGCCACCGAAAACCTCAGATAGAAACTTACAGCGTATTTCACTGTTGACTCTATGTATCTCTTCTACTTTATTTCTGTCCATGCGCCTCTCTAATTGGAGAAGACCCGGCAATGTATTTAAGCGCTCTTTAAGTACTGCTCTTGTTATATTTTTTTGCATAACTATTCCTACTACTCTTTAGTTATAAAGTTTTATCGCCCTAATTGGCTTAGGGAGTACCGTTATCCAGTTGTCAGGTTTTGCAATTCAGAGGGAATTTCTTTTGGTGTAGCGTTTATTAGCTTGTGGACTTCAATCAATAACGATATTTGCGAACCATTCACTTCTTCCCAGCGCACCTTCCCACCATCAGCCCCCTTTGCATGTAGAGGGAAAACGAACTGGTACTTTTCATTCAGCTGATTATCTAAGCCCATGGGTGTGTCGTGATGCCATTGGCACAACGGGAGTACATACAGGTGAGCTTCTGGCGAAGTGCGCCCATGTATGTGATGAATAGACACTGGGGAACCGGTGTGTGGCTCTATCAGACCTTTATTGATGCAACAAATACACCCCAAAGCAGCCATACGGTCATGTAAAGACATCTCCGTTTTATTGCGAGACTTACCAGCCATACCCTTTGACCTTAGAGGCTTCTTGGCTACCAGCGGTTTAGCTACAGGGGGGCGCATTCTAGCTTTTTCGGATGCTTTAGCTCTCTGACGCTCTTGCCGCTCGCGTTGTTTTTCCAATTGCTTGATACGGTACTCAGGGCATGCAAGTTTTGCTTTTTGTTTTGCGGCGGCGCGCTCTTGGGCACGACGTTGTTGCTCTCTCTGCTTTTGCAACTTTTCGGGGGTTAGTAGGAAACTCATCGTTAGATGAGTCCCATATATTTTGCTTCTGAAAGCGCTTCAAGCAAGGTGGGCATACGAGGGTAAGCTTCTCTTACCGATGCAATTTGTTCAGCTGAAACCTTTTGCCCGAAATAAGATGCAGAACCATCATCGAGATTCCAAACTAATGGTAAATGTTCGTTTGTCGATGCTTGGGTGATTTCCATTTTTATATCCCTGTAATTGATGACAGAGATAACGTTACGCACCTATATAATTATGCAAATTTGAGGGAATTGCAGAAAGAAAAACGGCTCCAAATTAGGAGCCGTTTGTTGAGTTAATCTTCTAGGAACCGTTGCCCTATTTTCTGTAGAGCCTTTCTATTACTAAAAATCAGCGGAAAAATTACAGCAGCCGTCACGCCCAAAGCAGCCAACAACCACCAGAAATAATCTAGGTTTACTGATATATCCATTAATACCACCACCTTAAAGCCTAAATGCCACGACTAGTAAGAACGAGCCAGCAAGCATAAACAAACCTACAAATGATAGTATAACAGACAGTTGCAGCAAGCCAACATTTTGGTCTATGACCAATATAGAGCCACCCAAACCAAGTGCAAACAACCCAAGACCTAAATCTTTGAGGACGTCTTTTAACCAAGTAAGGACAGCAAGTTTCAGTGTTTTCAAACACCCCTCCTAATTGTTATCCATATTGGACAAACGTCACATAAGAGAGAGAATTTGCACCTTTAGAAGAAATGCTAAGGTAAGCCCTCTAAATCCATCTTTAAATCTCATTATCTAATAGTTGAATTTTTCTACTCACATACAATTCCTAATCATGGTTAGAAATTGGAATAACTCGGGTTAAATATCGTTTCGTTTTCCAAAATATGTGATAACCGTATTTATAATTATTTTCGAGGGTTTTAATGAAAGAGTTTCATCATATTGAAGTAGGTTACAACGGCGCGGCGTTATCTGGCGGCGATAAAGCTGCCGAGTTTGAGATTGATAGTAGAAATACCAAGTGGTTAGTTAGAGTCTTTTTAAATGGGCTCAAAGCAACTAGCAATACAACTAGTTATCTAAAGGTGAAAGGTGAGAGTGGCATAGTTAAAGTTTTTTCTACCTCAAAAGAAAACATACTGAATAACTTGCCCTTACCGTTTACATCAGACGTTGAGTAATTCCACAAGCACCAATTAGCGATAGCGAATAGGTGCGAGTGCAAATCTGGCGCTACCACAGCGCCAGTAACTCGGACATTGATACGTCCACCTGCTTTGCGACAGTTAGGTCTAGGAACCCTTGCCCGGCTAAGACCGCTTCCGCTTGCTCCTGCTCCGCTAAGGCCGCCTTATACTCCGCCTCGCTCAATGACGCTCCTAGCACCATCGTGTCATACGGTACGCCATAGGTCATTTTGAGCGCGTTGTAGACCTGCGCACGCTGAACCTCTTTGTGCAAGCCTGGAATGCTTCCACGCTTCAGCTTTAGAATTTTTGCTTCAAGCAAAAGCTTGATGATAACCGTAGGGCACACCCCCTCTCCGAAATGACCTTCCTCAAGCACTTCCGGCCACCAGCGTTCGACTAGGTCGTCAATCAGGCAGCTCTCACAGTCGATAGTATGGCGCTGCTCTTCCTCGAATGGAACCAAGTCCACTGAGTCGAGCTTAGGATGCATCCATAGCTGATTAGTAAGTATGTTGTGGCGGTTGTCCTCATGAAGCCCAGTGCATGCATGCTGCTTTACAAGTCCGTTGATATTGAAGTATCGCGTGGCTGGTAGCGTCTGAGGCTCAGCTTTCTGCGTCTTCGGTATAGCATAGCGTTCTCCATCAGTGTACACCGAATGCCAAATCCTTAGCGCTGTTCCCACTTCACTTTCTCCGCCTTCTCTTGCCCACTGATATTGAATCATCAACAGCTCTTTGTAGCCAATGAGCTGGAACCGGCAACCTTCGTAACCGTATTGCTCGTAAAAAGCCTCTTGCTCTTGTACATCGATGGTCAGGATATAGCGTAAAAGCTCCTGTCTGTAGTCCAAGCTGTACTGGTTATAGCCCACCAGCACCCAACCACCGGCTTTCACTTCGCGCCCTACAAGGGCGCGAGAGCGCTCGTAGTCGAACAAAGTATTCACCATGAAAGTCCTAAGTTCTGAGAACGGCGCCATGTAGCCGTACCTTGCTGGCGAGATACTGATTTGCGCCTCTAGGCTCTCGTCACGTTCTACCATGGCGCAGAGGAAGCATCCGAATCGCGATCCGCAACTTTTGTCCTTGTCCTTGTTTTCACCTGAGAAAAGATCACAGGTGCCACCGTTTCCCGCACCATAGTGCTTCTTTAGTTCGTAGGTGTGGTCTACAGCAAAGCTCTCAATGTCCTCGTTGTCGATTGCAGCGCTTAGCGCCCATACATCTGTCAGAGTCCATGACTTGATTGGGGCAAAGGTGAACCCCAAGTCAGTCTTCACTAGCTCCACATCACTCTCATTGCGCTTAGCAATATTCGCTGCTCTAACCTTGGATTCGAGGTCTCGCGTACCAGATGCTGACGCGATTTTATTGGTCTGGTGACGGTCGCCTAGCGCCCGTAAGTAGCGTTTCATTGGCTCAATTTTCCAGTCCACTGTACAGTCACGACCGTTCTTGCTGGTTACAGGAGTGCGTAACAACTTACCTCGACCTACATACTCAACCATCGGCAGATTAGCCAGAGAGGGCTCTAGCTCTTCTGTGCGGATAGGCAGACCATGCTCTCTACCGTACTTACGGGCAGCCTGGTGTAAGTCCAACATAAGGCCGTGAAGCTCTAGGTTCTCAATCGTAGTGTTGGTAGTAACGATGTATAGCGGCCCGACATAAGGGTTAACTTCCATCGCTTGCTTGAGCCCTTCAACCGCACAATGAGCAACACAGATAGAGTCCTTACCACTAAGACCCACGCTAATTACCCAGTTTTCTAGGAAAAGCTTTTTGAAAGTATCTGTTGCCTGTTGAACCTTTGCGTACTGCATTGTGTGCCCCTTTTCTTTAACTGGAGCTAATGTGTCAGGGCTGGTGGTTATCGCAATTTCTGGGGAAAGACTCTCAATCCACTTTTAGAAGTCTTCGTTTTTAAGAAATTTTAATAAGTCGGGATTTTAATAACAGTTATTCTGGAACTTATACATAATGAAACGGTAGATGCTTACTAAGGTCTACGTCATTTGTAATCCGTAATCCTGTCCAATAGGCGATAGCCGACTTGGGCTTTCTATTCTAGGCGCTTGCATAGGTGCTGAATGAATAAAGGGGCGATAGCCCCTTTTTTTTGATTTCAAATAAGTCAGGTTTTTTATTGAAAGTCAGGTGATTAATCCCATACTGACAATGTGACCTGTGTTTCTCTATAGGTTCCAACCTAAGTTCGCTTTAGTCCTGCTTAAAGCGAGCCTTCAGCCTCGGAAGGGCTAGAGAGAGGGGGCTACCCCTCTCTTTTATTTTTCCTTGTTCTTATCCTTTTCATACCCGAACGCTGCCCACACGTTTTCCAGTGGCTCGATGGGGTTAAGCTCCCCCGTTTTTAAATTGAAGAACCCACCTTGGTACTCCACACTCCCATGCCTAAGCATCTGCCAAACGAGATTCGCCATTTGAAAGGCCGTAGTGTGATTTACACCGAAGTCTTGTCTTCTAATTGATTCAGCGTGTGAACATGAGGGCATTGCGTGTTCGGTACTCTCAAGTAACGTTTCGCCATACAAATCATAAAGGTTCGGTAAGTAGTCACTTTTGTTAGTGTTACCCAAGTGCCCCATGATAATTTGTCCAGTGTGCTGGCCGTTGCCACCGTCAATCCAAAGCTTATCTCTATAGTGACTTTCTTCTGCCGCGTTTTTACCTAGTTCATATCGAAATGATGCAGAGTCAACGCAAGTCATAACGATATCGCCTTTAAGGTAGCTTGAGGGAGAAAAGTTAGTGCATTTAGCTGTCCACCCCGTACCGAACCCGTTATTAATTCTTTCCACCAGCACTTCTGCTTTTGGTAGTCCAATATCCATCGGCCAGAAATTTTGTCTTCCCACATTCGTTTCGCTTACTGTGTCTCTATCCCATACAGTTACATCAAACGGGTTGTCATTACCTCCTACCATGCGAAGTAAGTAATGGATTTGGGCAAGGTAGCTAAGTAAGTAACTCCCTGTGCCACCAGCGCCTATTACGTCAATTGAGATTCTCTGTGTAAAAAAGTGTGATGGTGCAACAAATGACATACTAAAGCCCCCTTGTCAGTGTTTCGATGAATTGAGCCATTGGCATGGCAAATTTCATTTCCTTTGCCCTTACGCTAGAGCCGCTTTTCTCTTTTTCGCGCCAAAATGCCATGTGATTCTTATCGTCACTGTAATGCTGACGCTTGTCGTTATTAAAATTCACGTTCAGGTGGGTAAAATAAGAGTCGGTCAAAGTCGATTCAATTTGAGAAAGGGTGTCCAGACTTCTTTCATCTGGTAACTGCGCTCCCCCCTGACATAAGAACCCACTTGTATTGATGTTCATAAGTGGTGCGTGGTAAAGGCGTGTTGCTTCGTTTGGACGGGCATCTGTAGCTTTGGCAAATACATACAAACCTTTAGAAGAAACAGCCCAAACCAGACTCGGCCATTTCACGTTAAACGCTTTTTCCCCTGACTTGCTAAACCACATGCTTTGGCGCTTTGCAGGTGTATGCCACACCACCAGCTTTGAATGGTTGATAAGTACATTGCCTGGAATCATTTGTAGTGACTTAACGGATTCTTGCTCTGCCGCCTTGCTAACTTTGTTTGCACGTTTGGTAATAGTGCTGCGCACATTTCTTATATCAGTTAAACGCCCTAGACCTAATCGATTGTTAGAAACGTTGTGAATAGTCGCATATTCACTAACTGACTGACCTCTACCATACAGCACAATTGCCAGTTCTGGCTTTGGCTGAGAGCGCTCTTTTTCTAACTTTACGTGGCTTGCAACGGCAGTTAACATTCGTAATTCTCCATAAATACTTCTAAGCATTCCATCAACCAATACCCTGTCAGATGCCCTTTCATCGCTTTCAGCCACTCAGGGTTATCTACCTCAACTTTTAAGAAACAATCTTCGCCAGTGTCGTTTAGGTAGCGGTTATGCTCTTGAACTGCATTATCAGTTACATAACAGCGACTAATATCGTCTAGGCAATAAAGTACGTTGTTTCCTAACTCCTCCACATCGTCCATAGCTGTGAACTCATAATGCTCGTAGTTAGGCAGGTGGTTGACTAACATTTCAGAAATGAACAACAACATGTCTATCACTTCTGGATGTTTACACTGTGCATTAGTTTTAAAGTCCTGCAATTCTTGAAGAAAGTCTTTATCGATTTCCCCCCAGTCATACTCACGACCAAGGGATAACAGTTGACTGCTCAACGCTTCCTTAGCCCATCCTCTGAAATAATCCGCTTCCTCTGATTCCTCTACTTCATCTTTGTTGTCAAAGATTGTTAAATCAAAGCCGTCCATGTGCATTTCTGTATAGTATTCACACAACCCATTAAGCCCATCTTTTCCCAAAATCGTTTTAATTGATTCGAACCAATCTGACAGCCCATCCATTTCAAATGAATCACAAGTTACGTAGGCTGTAAGGGCGGGCACATCAATGCCTTTCGCTGGCAAGTATTCTTCTAAGAAGTTGTTACAGCCCATAGCATAAGGTAAGGGGGTAATCATGGTTCTACAGGCAATCTGTGAAGCAACACGCGCAAGATACTGACGCTCTCGTCCTGACACCTTGTGAGCATACATGCAGAAAACGTGTAGCAGGTCAGTAGAAGTTACGCATAAGGTGTTTTCGCTATGATGCAAAGCGATACATATTTTATTGTGTTCACTTTCCAGAGGCTGTCCGAACCTAGCCTCGTAAGCCTCTGGAAGAAAGTTAATTAGACTGTTTACCTGTGCTGTCATTTCTTCAAGTGTTGCTTTAGCAATGCTTGGAAGTAAGCAGTCTAATTCCTCTATGTCCAAATCAGGAACGAGATCTCCCAAGCAGTCTTCGATGAAGTCTTGCGATACCCCCGTTTGCTCAAAGTAAGGCGTGAGATAATTTTCAATACTTTCTATGTTGTAAAGGAAGTCTGATTCGATAGAAAATGGGGTTAGCACACGACTGGCGTGTGCATCGAATGTTATTTCTTGCCCTGCCAACTCACAACCAAACGGTCTTACATCAGGCAGGGTTGGAATGCGGATTTCTGCTTGTGTTTCTTCTTTGGGATCTGTTTTAGTTGGTAATAATTCAGCGAACATTGTTTTTTCCCTACCACTTTTGCCTTTTTCCGTTCAGCCTTGTATTCATCTTCCATACTGGCGAACTGTGAGCGCCACGACTTAAAGGCCGTGGCTACCTTATCAGTACCGTTATCCATTAGAGTCGGCAGGGAGCTTAGGAAGTGTGTAAACCATACGTTCACCATCTACCAAACCATCATCTTCATAGATTTTGCCAAAACGAAAGAACGGATAGTTTTTACGAATGGCTTTGATACTTTCCTCAAACGTAGCATTAGGAGAATTGCACTCAACTTCCAGAGCACCGAGTTTGAACACTCGTTTCAAAGGGGTAGATTGTAGTAAAGATGCACTCATGATTAGTCCTCCAAATCAATATCGTTAAGGTTTGTAGCTTGTTCGGGTTGTTCAATATCCTGCTCAGACGGTTGAGTAGTCGCAGCGGCAACAGGGTCGGCTTGTTTAGGCGTAGCATTAGACATAGTCTCAGTCACATTCCCTGTATTGGCTGTCACAGTTGCCTCTACGTAGCTTTCAGAAAAGCTGTTTAGGTGCTTAATAAATTCTTCATCCAATAGCATTGGGCTTGCTGCCACTTTTAAAGGCTGCGTAAGAGCTTGGCGTAATTTGGGGTCTGCTGCATCACCAACATTATTTTGGGTCATTACGGTGACAGCCATTTTTCCATTCCCCTCGTCTTGAAGCGTCAGGCTAATATTTTTTAAATTGGCTTTTTGAATAAGCTGATACAGTTCAGTAAACATAATGAGATTTCCTGCGTTGTGGGGAGGTACACCCTCCCCTTTAGAATTGGTTTCAGTAATGGATTACTTAGGTTTAACGTGTGCCAAATACCAAGAAGGTGCAAATTCGGAGTAATCGTGATCAGCTTCAATGATGCCTTGTGCAAGGTCGGCTTTTTTGCCCTTGGTTAACTTAGCAAACGACCCTTTTTCTTTGGCATTCATGGCTTCATCTAGCTTGGCATCTTTAGCCAGTTGAATAAGCTGTGGTGTGGTGTAGTGCTTAAGTGTTTGCTCTGTAGGTTTCCATGCATCCACCGCGACTCTTTTAGCAGTTTCAGCACCTTTCGCTTTCAACAAATTAAGCAACAAAGAAACCGAACTAGAGTGATTCATACGCTCTGAGTTTTTAAGGCCATGTGATATCGCTTCAAGCATAAGCCCTTGCATGGTTGGCATATCCATATTTAGATAGGCATCTAAAATTAAATCGTCAAATCCACTTTTCAACTTGTGTTTGGCGTTGCCTTTGAACCCTGTAGCTTGCGCCGTTGCTGCGAGCATCATTGCCCCTGACAGCATTTTATCATTAGCAAAAAACCCAGCGGCAGCTTGTCTAAGTAGCTCTTTGTGAGCGTCTTCTGCTACATTAGACATAGAACCAACTTCTTGCCCTTTACTGGTTTTAACCGCCTTGGACTTAGCGAGTTTCTTGGCTTTCTCAGGGTCTTTTTTGGCAATAGCTACAACTGTTGGATCAGACATAGCTTCTTCTGTTGCTTTGCCTATCGTGGCAGAACACTTGCCAAAACAAATTTTGTCGATGCATTGGCTCTCTGAAATTTCACCCTCAGAGCCAGCAGCGTCAGACATAATGACAACGCGCTTTTCACATGAACTACAGCCATTAGTAAACTGTTCCTCGCCCACCTGCTCTACGGTAACGGTGTTTCTGTCCTTTTGTGCCGACTCAGACAAGAAAAGTACTTTGCCAAAGCGTTCTTCGGCGGTCGCTTTTAGCCCATTTACCCACTCTTGAGTTTTTTCACGAAAACAACTTATTTTCGAACACTTTGCTTCGGTAGATACATCATCCAATAAGCCCATTTGATGATAGGTGTTATGAGGGCAAGCGTTACATTCAGCGGTATCGAACTTAGCGCTTTTGATGGGAGTTTGTTTAGAGCCTAACTGCAATTTAAGCTCTTTTACTGTCCAACCCTGAGTTAGAACTATATCAAGTAGCTTTTCTTGTGCTTTGTGGGAGAAAGGAGCAAGCGCAAGTGCGTGTGCAAACGAAAACTTGTTATTCCCGTCTTCAACCGCTTTCAATACCTTTTCCGAACATTTCATCAACTCAAGCAGTTCATTAACTTGCTTCAACGGCTTGTTGATTTCCTTAGCCACAGCCTCTCTATCACCAGCAAACATGGTGTTGTACTCTTGTGCCGCCATAGCAAGGTCAACCGTTGACAAGTCAGTACGGTGAATGTTTTCAGCCATGTGGATTAGATAGGCTTCTCTATCGTCAACCATTAAGACTTTTACAGGTACTTCAACCAGTGCCAAATCAATCGCAATGTCTTTACGACCATATCCAGCCAATAACTCAAGCTTGGTATCATCCTCAGGGTGGGGGCGTGTTACCAAGTTTTGTAGAATACCTTGCGCTTCTATGCTTGCCTTGATTTGGTCATAGTCCTTTGATGGACGGTTTCTACGCTTGTTACCGAATTTAAAATCCACCAGCACTGAGGGGGATACATTGATTGCAGCACCATCTTCAAGTTGAGAAAAGTTCATGCCTGTCTCCAAGTTTGTTGTTCTTTAACTTGGAGTAATGTTGCATAGATGGAATAAGTCACAATTTTAAAGGAACGGTGATGTTCTACCGCTTTTTACCAGAGATACCTTGCTGATTTATTAACTTCGCGGGTGGCCTCCTTACCAACTAAAAACACGTTCTCAAGAATTTTTCTGACGAAGGAAGAAAAGCGCAAAGCTGGCGATAGCCAGTGGGGGCTTTTCGCTGTGACTCACTCCTTTCCCTCAAATTTGCAATTTTATTTACTTAATAAACTATGCAGAAAACTCACTTACATAGGTAAATTTCAAATGTCTAAATCTGCATTTTGCACAAATCTTTTAGTTTTTTTAGTTATCGCTGTGGCATCTGGCATCGATGCTGCCTGGCTTAACTTTACCGTTGAGGCGGTATGTATTTTTAGCGTTCTGCTGGCGTTGGTGTTTATTACTGACTTTATAGCTGTAGACAAAGTTTCTGAGCCGGTAGCGCTTGTTGTTACTGAGTTATTTAGCATTGCTGTATTCGTACTCTCTATCACGTTTGTTCCCAACTCTATAAACACGGTTATAGAGAAACTTGAATATAAAGAAGAACGAATTTTAGCAATCCAAAACAGCCTTCCAGTGGATGGGGATATTAGAATCGAGAGATTATCAGACCTTAACCAAGGCAAAGTATTAATGTGCCAGATTGGGTGTACACCAGAGCATTTAGAAGACATGCTCATGAAGACAAGGAATAGCCTTGAAAAGGCAAAGGCCACACAAACAACTTTGGGTATAGACGCCAGATGGTTCAATACAATCGTGTTTTTCCTCTCGAACCTGGCTGTAATCTTGTTCGCATTCAGAAAATCATTCAAGGGGTAGGATATGTCAAAGCAACTTAATCAAGTTAACCAATCGGTAAACCAGCTTAAAGAAGCGCGCAAGCTAATTCCACCAGCGGCCGCTAGAGCAGTAATCGATTCGGTACGCAGTAGCGAGCCCAATGATGATTTGTTAACGTTGGTGGGTATTATAGCTGGCCAAAACATCCAGGCTGAAGAACTGCTTATCGCGATTAGAAATGAGATCCAATCAACCAATCGTTAATAGTAAGTCATCTAGCCCCTTTAAATAGGGGCTTTTTGATTTCAACAGCCCTATTCCTAAGTTAGACTCCCATTCTTCCTTGCTATATTACGTAATACCGCCTAACATTAACCATCCAGAGTGACACTATATCGGCCTCTTAAATGTCATTCATCGCAAATTCTTGCCTATAAGCTGCATTTTCTAACTGGTCAGAGCAGTTACCTTTGCAATTCAATGTTATCTTTATAGTTGGGTGTTTTTTATCCAATTTATACTTTATTGTTCAGAACAACATCTGGCAAGGACAACAACTGTGAAGACCATCTCAAAATTTAGAGTTCGTCAAAAGCTTCAAGTTATTTCTAAACTTGGGGACAGACATGTTGTGCTTGGACAAAAGCGTAGTGGCGTAGCCGAGTGTTTTTTTATTGTCCGCGATAATTTCGAACGCGTATTACAATCAAATCCATCCATCCCTGTAGATGCAGAAGTGCAACGAAACAAAGAAACAGGTCTAGTTTCTGTTGTGAATCACAGTGATGAGAAACTACCGCTCTGTGATTTTGCTAACAATATTACTCAGAATGTTGGTACATCAGCTAGCTGCTAACCATTCCTAACAATTTGTAACGGATTACTGTGCCACTCTTATTAGGAAATCACGATAAAAATATTATAACGGCAACTGACGTTATAGAGACTGAGCCTTTGTCATGGTCGACGAAGGAAATTGTGATCCCCGGCTTGGAACAAGATAACAAAGCTCAAGCTATTACCTTTGAATTTGCTGAAGGTAAAGGCATGGTCGTTATCGAACGAGGCGGTAACGCAATCGCCAACTTCAACTACAATATACTTCCAGCACACCACCCTCTTGCACAGGCCTTTAAACCTCAAAGGCAGGTTGCCCAGATTGTTAGCGCACTTGTTGACGAAGACTATCGAGGTATTGGTATTTCCCATTTATGCTACTCGATGCTCAGTCAGCGCTATATTGTATGTTCAGATGAACAACAAACAATTGAGGGGGCGGCCCTGTGGTATTTCAAAATCCCACAGATTGACCAAATTTCTATGCATATCGTTTATCGTTATGATCAAACAGACTTTACAATTGACACATGGGCAAACCAAGATGCATGGTCTGGGGACCGAGGGTTAGTTAACTTCGCCATTGATAATGGTATTCCCGCTTCTCATTTTGATGACCACAGCAAGACAGTTTTCGTTGCGGTATCAGAAACTAAGTCGACAACCCGAATTAAAACTAACTAATTCCTATAATTGTTTCTAATTTAACTGAAATATTCGTGATTTCTCTGAACCTTGGCCGTCTCTTACTACAGGAAGTGACGTTTATCGTTAATTATTCGCTATTACGTATATTTACAGATATACCTTATATGGAATATTTCCCTATTTATGAAAGTTAGGACTCCCAATGATGTAGGCTCCTACATCACGTCTATTCGTAAAGCATATAAGCTGTCACAAGCAGAGCTCGCTCAAAAAATAGGTAAAGACCAGCGGTTTATATCAAAACTTGAGAACTCTCCTTCCAGTATTTCCTTTGGAACAGTCATGATGGTTCTAAATGCATTAAATATCGATATTGACTTTTCAAGCCCCGATACTAAAAAGCAAAACAAGTTGAGTGGTGAGCTATATAGGGATAGTTTGAACAAGAAGGATAGCAAACCTCCTTTACACACCTGGAGAAAACCACACAGGAAACCCAAGGTAGTAAGCAAAGTAAAATCATAGGAGATAAGTGAGCTAACAAATCATAAATGCACCAACAAAAGCGAAAGTAGCGGGTGGTTTGTCTTAAATACTTCTGGCCACTCTTTTATACAAACCAACATTACGTCATAATGTCGATAACAATAAAGCAAGATGTAAATTATGGCCAACGCGTTCTATAGAATAAAAGAAGGTGAGTTTGTTAGACAGCTGGAAACTCAATCCATCACAAAAGTTATAGCTCAAGAAAGCCCAACCGAACCTCAGAAGTTTTTTGTCGTGGCCATCAATGCCAATACAGAAATAGCTTATGTAATGCGCCATGGGCGCTCAGACGAACCTAGAACATGGCGACTCGACAACTTGGCTAGGTTTTTACGTAAGAACGGCGTAGCATCATTTGAAACGCTTTTTGAGGCGTAAAGTCATAGCCGAGATTTTATTTTGCAGCATGCCCACTTTTATTAAGTCGATAAGACATCACTGGCAGAGTAGTTAGAAATGTCTATTATGCAGTAACAGCATTAGAAAGTGGAAAACATAGGAGTTGTTTTGAAAAAAGGACTTGATAGGCTGAGAGCGCTCAATGAGCAAATGTTGAAAGAAGCACAAAAGCGTCGAGATAAAGAGCCAGAGCGGATAATTGAAGAGCTTTCTGGAGTACCACCTTTTGCCTTTGGCCAAGATAAACAGTACACGCACGACGGCGTGGACAAAAGCACCCTGCGAACGGTATCGACCATCTGTACTACTAAGAGAATCTACGTACTGAGTTCACCTGGCGCTGCGGATGCTTTAAGAGCAGTTATTTTAGAAAGAATCTGGGAGCATGAAAAGCAAGATGAAACCCAATAAGCAGGAACTTGAGTTAATCGTAGCCCATGCTAGCAATGCCCACCCTCTAGGCATGCTAGCTAACATAATTTTTATTGGGGTCTTGGGAGCGGCGTTGTTTGGCCTGTTATTTAAAGGCAAGGCGATGATAGGCGTTGCCTTATTTGTAGTAGCCGGTTTTGCCTGTCGCCAATTAATATTTTTTCTTCTTAAGTTACACCTCAAAAAAAAGTATTGGTCAGAGTAAGCTAGTAACATTAAGAAGTAAGGCCTCGAACAGAGCCTGTAACAGATTCTGTGTAACTGCCATTAGTTAATATGCTTTTCGAGGCGTTCCTCGAACTCGATAATAAAAC